>USGG01000016.1 GCA_900554215.1 uncultured Megasphaera sp. | reverse complement strand
GAATGGGCCAACCCGTCAGCGGGGGTTATTTGTGTTGCTCCGGAGACGGGGTACTATGTCTATCCGACGATTTTCACCGATGTGACGAAGGACATGACTATCGCTCGTGAAGAAATCTTCGGCCCCGTCCTCTGCGTCCTTACGTATGACACGGAAGAAGAGGCCGTAGCCATTGCCAACGACACGCCGTACGGCCTGAACGCCGCCGTCTGGGGCCCGAAAGAGCAGGCTGTCGCGACGGCGCGATGCATCAGGTCGGGCAACGTCTATATCAACGACGGGCCGCGCGACGTGACGGCGCCCTTCGGCGGCTTTAAGCACAGCGGCATCGGCCGCGAAGGCGGGATGGACGGCATGCTTGAATTCACCGAGCCTCAGGCCTTATTTGACTGCGGGTCGTGAGCTGGAAAGGCGGGAGCCATTCTGTCCTTTGCAGTCCTTAGGTTTTCTGCAAAATAATTTAAATCGCAAGAAGGATTTCCTATATCCCTGTGGAATATTATATATATAAGGGAAGCAACCATGAGGTAGGAAAGCCATATCGTATCTGATGGACTTCCCGACGGAAAGGAAGGGATTTTTATGGCAACAACTGTTAGAGGCAAGAACTTAGAAATTACGCAAGCTCTGAAAGACTATGTATTGAAACGCGAAAAGAAAGTGACGAAATATTTCGACAACGAAGTAAACGTACAAGCAATGCTTTCCGTTGAAAAAGACCGTAAGATTGCAGAAATTACCTTGAAAGTAGACGGCGTCGTCCTCCGCGGCGTCGAAGCGAACGACGATATGTATGCCGCTATCGACTTGGTATACGATAAGATGGTTCGCCAAATCCATAAATATAAAACGAAATTGGCTCGCCGCATGAAGGGCTCGTCCTTCAACGCCGCCTTGGTAGAAGGGCCGGCTGAACCGGAAGAAACCTTTGAAATCGCTAGAACGAAGAAATTTGCCGCCCGTCCGATGGACGTCGAAGAAGCTATTTTGCAGATGAACCTTGTAGGCCACGACTTCTTCGTATTCCTCAACTCCAAAACCGATACGATCAGCGTCGTATACAAACGGAAACACGGCAAATACGGCTTGATTGAACCGGAACTCTAAGAGCCATGCTTGACTGATACAGATATACGATACGCCCGCTTTTGCCTCTTCGGAAGCAAGAGCGGGCGTTTTGTCTGTCTTAGGGATTGGCGTGGAACAGCTGGAACAGAGCGTTTTCGTCGACCATCATGGCCTGGAAGCAGTAGAGCGTCGCCGCCGCGTCGGCCAGGCTGTCGTGCCACTGCACGTCGGTGCAGCCGTAATGGGCAGCGCAATCCTTCAGCTTGGCGTAGGAGCGCACGGGCTGATGCTCCGAATGGATGAAGGAATAGGCTTCGCCGACGTCGAGTATCGGCAGGGCCGGCGGAAACAAGACGCCGGACTGCCGCAGCATGCGCACGTCCTGCATCGTGTTGTAGCCTACGACGAGCTGGGCCTGGGCGAACAGCCTGCTGAACAGGGGGGCGTAGTTGCTGAAGGAAGGGGCGTTCTGCACGCGTTCCGGCGTAATGTGGTGGATAGGTACCGTATCGTCCCATTCCGTTTGGCATTCTGGTTCGAAATATTGGTTGTATATGACGGTATTCCGGCCGTTGATGATGGAAACCTGCAGAATTTCGCCGTCGGCGGAAAGATCGGTCATTTCGACGTCGACGGCGTAGATGCGGCCGGCGTCGAGGGTGCGGATGAAGTCCTTGACTTGAGAGGATAAAGACCTGCGGCGGGCCAGCTCTTTTTTCTGCCGACTTTCGAGGGGATACTCGCCGGGCTTGGAGAACAGTTCCCGATACAGCCAGCGCCGGGCCTGTTTATAGTATTTGAAGCTTTTGGAACGGGCGCCCTTAAAGCCCAGCGTGGCTCTTTCGTATTTAGCGAAGTCCGTAAAGATACCGATTCGCCGGCCTCTGCTGACGGCGTAGTACCGCGTCGGATTCTGAACGTCCGGGTCCGGCTTGGCCCAGCGGGACGCGCGTATATATCGTTTTTTGTCCCCCGTATCGTAATTCATGGCTTCCTCCTGACTGCGTTTTGAAAAACTGTTTTTATTGTACTGGAAAAGCGGAAAAGTGGCAAATGGTATTATCTATGCCGACAAGATATGTCGGTATTGCTCTGGGAAAATATTAAAAAAAATACGTCTTTTCTTTAGTTTATAATGGATTCGCAACATATATTCAGTATATATTAAAAGAGGATTCCAGTATACGAAAAAGACCGGCCCATAGAGAAAAGGCGGCCTTTTATATAGAGTGAAAATGTATTATAATATATAAGTACTATACTGTTAAAATGCGAGTTTCTATGGTAAAATATAAAACTATGCGACATGTTGCAATGGAGGTGCATTATGGCTACAGTTCAAGAAAAAATCGCTCAATTTCATGAAAAACTGAAAACCATTGAAATGGGCGGCGGTCAAAAACGCATTGATAAACAGCACGCACAAGGAAAGATGACGGCACGGGAACGGCTGAACAAGCTCTTCGACGAAGGCAGCTTTACGGAAATCAGCCAGTTTATCCGCCATCGCTGCACGAATTTTAACATGCAGGAAAAAGACATTCCTGGCGACGGCGTCGTGACGGGATACGGCACCGTAAACGGCCATCTCGTCTTCGCCTATGCCGAAGATTTTACCGTTGAAGGCGGCTCTCTCGGCGAGATGCATGCTCATAAAATCTGCCAGGTTCAGGAAATGGCCCTGAAGATGGGCGCTCCGATTATCGGCATCAACGACTCGGGCGGAGCGCGTATTCAGGAAGGCGTAGACGCCTTGTCCGGCTTCGGCCGCATTTTTATGAACAATACGTCGGCTTCGGGCGTTATTCCCCAGATCTCTGTTATCATGGGACCTTGCGCCGGCGGCGCCGTATACAGCCCGGCTTTGACGGATTTTATTTTTATGGTTAAAAATACGTCGAATATGTTTATTACAGGACCGGCAGTTATCAAATCGGTTACGGCCGAAGAAGTTTCGTCTGAAGAATTAGGCGGCGCTATGACGCATAACTCCGTGTCCGGCGTAGCCCATTTTGCCTGCGAAAACGAAGACGACTGCATTGCTAAGATTAAATATCTCCTCGACTTCCTGCCGAGCAACAACATGGAAGAAGCGCCTATCGCCGAAACGAACGACGATCCGCAGCGTCAGGACGAAAGCCTGAATTCGGTTATCCCCGACAGCAGCAACATGCCTTACGACATGCTCGACGTCATTAAATCCTGCGTCGACAACGGCGAAATCTATCAGGTATTAGAAAATTACGCCTTAAATATCATTACCTGCTTCGCCCGCTTCGACGGCCAGACCGTCGGCATCATTGCCAACCAGCCGAAATTCCTGGCTGGCTGCCTGGACATCAACGCGTCCGATAAGGCGGCCCGCTTCATCCGCTTCTGCGACAGCTTCAACATCCCCCTCGTCACCTTCGTCGACGTGCCGGGCTTCCTGCCGGGAACGACGCAGGAATTCGGCGGCATCATCCGCCACGGCGCGAAGATGCTCTACGCGTACTGCGAAGCGACGGTGCCGAAGGTAACCGTCGTTACGCGCAAGGCTTACGGCGGCGCGTACATCGCCATGTGCTGCCGCCAGCTCGGCGCAGACATGGTATTTGCCTGGCCAACGGCCGAAATCGCCGTCATGGGTCCGGACGGCGCGGCCAACATCATCTTTAAGCGCGATCCGGAAAAAGAAAAGAAGAAACAAGAATATATTACGGAATTTTCCACGCCGTACAAAGCGGCGGAACACGGCTATGTAGACTGCATCATCGAGCCGAAGGAAACGCGTCCCCGCATCATCGACGCCTTGGCTATGCTGTACAGCAAGCGGGAAGAACGCCCGTCTAAGAAGCACGGCAATATGCCGTTATAAGGGGAGGAATGGCTATGGATTTGCAACTATTGGCCCTGATCGTCTTGGCTATCCTGTGCGTGCTGCAGTGGCGTCATTCCGCAAGCCGTATGCAGGAGATGGAACGGAAGATTGCCGAGCTGGCAGAAGTGAAGGACGATTTGCAGCGCCTGTTGGCTAAGCAGGGACAGCAGACGGCATCTGCACCGGAAACAGCCGCGCCGCAGCTTGCGCAGGAAGAAGACGCGCCGAAGGAAGCGACCGTTCCGACCCACGCCGTAGCAGCGCACCAGTCTGTCGTGCCCGTAGGGCAGCGGCAGCTGGCTGTCGTCGCCGCCCGTCCTATGGCGACCGTTCCGGCGGAACCTACGGCGCCGCAGGCCGACGCTTCGGACATCTCGCCGGAAGTCGTCGCCGTGATCATGGCGGCCGTCGCCGCTTACGGCTATTCGCCGGCGGCTATCCGCTCGATCAAAGCGAAAAAACGGCAGAATGCACACTGGATTATGGCCGGCCGCCTGGCCGGTATGCGGTAATAGATATACATTTTTCGCCAGGAGGATATAGAATGAAAAAGTTTAAAATAACGGTAAATGGACAAGCATATGAAGTAGAAGTAGAAGAAATCGGCGGCGCTGCGCCTGCGCCAGCAGCAGCTCCGACTCCGGCAGCTCCTGCTCCGGCTCCGCAGCCTGCTGCTCCGGCAGCTCCGGCCGCTGCATCTGTATCGGCGGCAGCCGCCCCGTCTCCGGCTGCTATGGAACCGATTCCCGACGGCGCCGTAGTCATCAAAGCCCCCATGCCCGGCAAGATTTCGGCGTTGAAATCCGAAGCCGGCCAGGCTGTCAAACGGGGCGACGTCCTGCTCGTACTGGAAGCCATGAAGATGCAGAACGACATTACGGCTACGGCCGAAGGCAAGCTCCACAGCCTGCGGGTCAACGTCGGCGACAACGTCAAGACCGGCGACGCCTTGGCCGTTATCGTACAGTAAGACGGAGGGATACAGCAGATATTTGCAAAGGGGAGGGTCAAATTCCGCATTGAATTTGGCCCTTTTGGCGTACTTGTATTTGGAAGAGAGTTCTATTGTCCTGCAAGGGCTGATAAACGAAAACAACCCGCCGGTTCAGCTGAATCGACGGGTTTTAGCATATCTGCAATTATTTTTTCAATTCTTTTTTCGCTTCGGCTTTAGCCAGGAAGGGAGCTGATTCGATGATGAAGCGGTCGTGCGTCGCTTCGCCGACCTTGCCGGCGTCGTCGAAGGCTTCGATTTTGAAGGACAGCTTCTTTCTGTCTTGTTCGACGAGGGTTGCCTTCGCCGTTACGGTCAGGCCGATAGGCGTAGCCGCCAGATGCTTGACGCTGATGGCGATGCCGACGGTGTTGTAACCTTCGGGAAGCTGGCTTTCGCAGGCCAGGATAGCTGCGTTTTCCATCAGGGCGACGAGGGCCGGCGTAGCGTATACGGGCGATTTGCCGCTGCCCATTTTAATGGCCGTATTGTCCAGTACGACGACTTCGGAAATTTCACCCTGTGAATTCGGTTTGATTGTAAAGTCCATGATAGTTCCTCCTAAATGCGATTAAATTACAATACCACTATACCATACTTGCCGAGGCTATGTCACTATTTTTTGACACAGTACTTCAAATATTATAGAATAACGGTATTGGAAGTATCAACGCTATGGAGAAATTATCCAAATGAGGATGTGACAATCGTGAATGTAAAAGCAGGAATACTTGCTGCGGCAGCCGTAATGTCTCTGACAATGCCGTTGCTGGCCAAAGACAAGGGGACGGAAATTCCCTTTCCCAATTGGGGCATTGTTACCGTGCCCGATGGCCTGTATATGGAAGAGGGGTATCAGCCGCTGCTCACGGCGGAAAGTTATGATAACGATGCGGCGGCTATGCTGGAACGGATTTATCCTATAGAGCCGCAGACGTATCAGCTGGTAAAGCGGGATGGAGCTTCTTTCCAATACGGCTATATGCTTCGTTACAGCGCTAATATTTGGGAAATTGAAGCAGCGATTGAACGGCAGGGTGAAAAGGCCGGCATACTGCGCAGTGCTGGCGTCAAACCCAGCATGGATGTGCTTATGGAGCGTACAGCTGTCTTGATGAAGCAGTGTCTGCCCGAAGGGTTTAAGGTTATACAGCCGATGAGTGCCAAAAAATTCAAAGGACATATGTTTTATGAATGTACACTCCAGCGCAAGCTCATCATCAATGAGTCGGATTTTGCCGAAACGATTCATTGTCTGGCTTGGCAGCACGGCAGCTCTGTAGAAATCGCAGTCCTGTTTGCCAATGGGGCGGATCAGGACGACAGCTTGATTGCCGCTGTGACAGGTATGCTGAAAAACGCAGAAAAAATGCCCAAGAAATAAATGAGGAGGAATACAGATGGTACGATTTGAATGTGATTATTTGGAGGGAGCGCCTTTGCCGGTACTGGAAGCGATTGGCAAGGCTAATCTGGAGCAAAATCCGGGATATGGATTTGACCCTCATTCTAATCATGCCCGTGATTTGATTCGCCAGGCTTGCCAAGCTCCGGAAGCCGGCGTATATTTCCTTGTCGGCGGTACGCAGGCCAACCTCACGGTTATTGCATCCTGCCTGAAAAATTACCAGGGAGTTATTGCGCCGCAGACCTCTCATATTTTTAACCATGAAACAGGCGCTATCGAAGCGACGGGACATAAAATATTGTCAGTCGAAACACCTGACGGCAAATTGACGGCTCAGCAGGTCCGCGGCGTCTGTCAGGCTTACTGGAAAGAAACGCACGCGTTGTTCTTTGTGCAGCCGGGCATGGTCTATATTTCTCAGACAACGGAAGTCGGTACCATGTACAGCCGTGCTGAAATCGCTGCCATTCACGACGTTTGTAAGGAATACGGCATGAAATTATTCGTCGATGGTGCCCGTCTCGGCTACGCCTTGGCTGCGCCGGACAGCGATATGACTTTGGCTGATCTGCCTCAGATTTGTGATGTCTTTACTGTCGGCGGAACCAAGCAAGGCGCATTGTTCGGCGAAGCCGTCGTCATTATGGATAAGGACCTGTCTAAGGAATTTCCCTATCATATCAAACAGCGCGGCGGCCTGTTGGCGAAAGGGTGGCTGTTAGGCGTACAATATGAAGCCCTGTTTACAGATGACTTGTACATGAAGAGCGCTCGTCATGCAGCTGGTTTGGCCGTTAAGGTTTACAAGGGGCTGAAAGAAGCTGGATATTCTTTCTTGTACGAGCATCAGACAAATCAGCAGCTGCCTATTGTAACAGAAGCGCAGCTTGAAACTATCAGCCAAGCATACTCCGTAGACCACTTCGCCGACTTGCCGGATGGCCGCATCGCTATCCGTATCTGTACGTCCTGGGCGACGAAGGAAGAAGACGTCGATGCTCTGCTGGCATTTATGAAAACGTTGAAATAAGCGGTACGACTATAAAGAAAGACAGCCCTGAAACGGCGGCGATTCCGTTTTCAGGGCTGTTGCTGCATGTATAGAAATATTAGGAAATAACCCATTTGACGACGTATATTGCCAGGGGGATAGTGACGCAGGCGATGCCGATAACGTCGATATATACGCCCGTCTTGATCATCTTGGTGATGGGGATATAGCCGCTGGCGTATACAATGGCATTTGGCGGCGTTGAGACGGGGAGCATGAAGCCCAGGGACGATGCCAAGGCGATAGCTACGGCGACGGGAACGGGATTGAAGCCGGCAGCCATAGCAGCAGTAATGCCTAAGGGGCCGACCATATTGGTAGCTGCCGTATGGGATGTGAGCTCCGACATGAGAAGCGACATGACGGCAAATACGGCGATGAGGGCGACTTCCGACGGATTGCCGCCGAGCGCGTCGATGATGAGCTTGCCGAACCATGTCGACAGTCCGGTGGCGTACATCATCGTGCCCATAGCCAGGCCGCCGCCGAAGAGGAGAAGGGTGCCCCATTCGATGCCTTTAGCAGCTTCTTTCCACGATAAGGTAAATTGCCGTTCTTTAAAATTGACCGGCAGGAGAAATAAGGCCAGTGCGCCGACGAGGGCGGCAACGGCTTCGGGGAACAGGCGATTGTACATTTTGATCATCGGATTGCTCGGTTCGAGGACGATGCTCAGGATGCCCGGCGTAATCCAGAGAACGATGGCGATGATGAATGCGATGAGCGTATTTTTTTGGGCCCGCGTCCATTTTCCCAGCTCCTTGCGGCGAGCGGCGATAAATTCGTCGGCCCCAGCGATTTCTGAAACTTCCAGAGGATACATGCGGACAAGGACGATGTAGGCTATGATGAAGTACAGGACCGTGCTGATGGCCCCCCAGACCATCCAGTCGAAGAAGGACACATAGATATGACTCATTTCGCTTAAAAAGCCGACGATAATCAAGTTAGGCGGAGCGCCGATAGGCGTGAGAGACCCGCCGATGGAAGCGGCGTAAGCCGTCATAAGCATGATGCCCGTAGCGTACTTCGTATTATGCAAATCCAGATGCTTGCCTTGGGCAGCGAACATTTCTTTAATTGCACCCAAAAGTCCTAGAGAAATGGGGAACATCATGGCCGTCGTAGCTGTGTTGCTGACCCAGCCGGAGCACAGGGCAGTAGCTAACCCCATAGCCAGTAAAATCTTCTTGGGATTGGAGCCGACCCAACGGCGCGATAAGAGCCAAAAGGCAAAGCGCTTGTCCAAATGATGGTGCATCATAGCTGTAGCCAGCATGAAACCGCCCATAAACAGGAAGATGAGGGGATTGGCAAAGGCGCTGAAGGCTGTCGATGCCGGTACGATGCCGATTACGACGGCCAGCGTCGGGCCGAGGAGAGCTGTAACCGGCAAGGGCAGAGGCTCTGTAATCCACCACAAGGCGATAAGCGTCATAAGGGCCAACAGCTTATGGGCCGCTATGGATAAGTCGGGAATAGGCGTCAAAAACACGAGAAGAGCGCAAATGGGCGCGCCGAACAGACCAATGGTCCTCCTTCTCTGATCGAATGCAGATGTATGGCTCAATATAGGGCACCTCTTTCACAGGAAATCAAACTGGCTGCATGACAGGAAGCCGTGCAGCTATAAGCAACCTATATTATAGCACTATACTTTATAGTATTGTAGTAATATACTTTACGATACAGAAAAAGAACTGAAAAATTTCAGTCCTTTTTCGTATACTGCTCTTATAAATTTGGCATAAGTTCTTTTAAGTGTTCTGTCAATTTCATATTTTCGCTGTAATCGACAGGGCAGTCGATGATGACCGGCCGATTTTGGGAAAAGGCTTCTTCCAATGTAGGCAGAAGATCTTCTGTCTTTTCAATGCGGTATCCTATGGCTCCGACACTTTCGGCAAATTTGACAAAATCTGGATTGGTAAAATCGACGTAGGCGTGATGACCGAACTGCATATCTTGCTTCCACTTAATCAGGCCGTAACTGCAGTCATTGAATATAAGGGTAACAAAATTTGTACCCAGACGATACGCCGTTTCAAATTCCTGACAATTCATCATAAAGCCGGCATCGCCTGTAATCGCTAGGACTTTCTTATTAGGATGGACGAGCTTGGCGGCAATGGCTCCGGGGACGGCAATGCCCATGGTGGCGAACCCATTGGAAATAATGCACGTATTGGGCTTATAGCAGTTGTAATGGCGGGCGATCCAGACTTTATTGGCGCCGACATCGGAAATGACGATATCATCTTCTCCCATGACACGGCGGCAGTCGATGAGGGCCTTCTGCGGCTTGACCGGGAAGGACAGGTCGGAGGCGTAGCTTTCGTGTTCCTCCACCATGCGGCGGCGGATATCCAGGGCGTACGTCGGCTTCTGCAGACGGGCGGCCTTTTCCAGGATGCGGCTCAGCGAGTCCGTAATATCGCCGACGACTTCTACGGCCGGTTCGTAATTCTTGTTGATGTCGGCCGGCATGGTGTCGATGTGGATGATGTCGGCCTGGCTCAGGTGCCACTTGGCCGGGGCGTATTCGATGATGTCGTAGCCGATGGCAATGACCAGGCTGGCTCGTTCCAGTACCTTGGTCTGATAATCTTCCATGGGAATGCCTACGGTCCACAGGGAATAGGGGTTGTCAAAGGGAATGACGCCCTTGGCCATCATCGTGTTGATGACCGGAATTTTCAGCGTTTCGGCAAATTTCGTCAGCATGTCCGAGGCGTGGTTGCGGATGGCGCTGCTGCCGGCCAGGATGACCGGATTTTTTGCGTAGGAAATCATGGCCGCCGCCGCTTCGATCTGCGACTGCAGGGCCGTTTCCGGCAAAATAGCCTTGCGCTGCATGGGCCGTTCCGTATCGGCGACGGGCATGTGGCTGATGTTTACGGGCAAGTCGATGAAGGTCGCCCCCGGCTTTTCCCGTTCGGCGTATTTGAAGGCCAGACGGGTGATTTCAGCCATCGTGTCGGGGCGGACGACGGTGTAGGCCCGGCGGGTAATGGGCTCAAACATAGAGCGCAAATCTAAATACTGATGGGCCGTAATGTGCATCTTATCCGTGCCGACCTGGCCGGAAATGGCGACGAGGGGCGCGCCGTCGCAGTCGGCGTCGGCTACTCCCGTAATGAGGTTCGTCGCGCCGGGGCCGAGGGTCGCCATGCAGACGCCGGCCTTGCCGGTCAGGCGGCCGTAGACGTCGGCCATGAAGGCCGCGCCCTGCTCATGGCGGACGGTGATAAATTCGATTTTCGAACGTTCCAAGGCGTTCATGATAGACAGGTTTTCTTCGCCGGGAATGCCGAATATGTAATGGACTCCCTCTTCTTCCAGGCATTCGACCAGTAAATCGGCCGTATTGCGCTGTTTTTTCGTTCTTGTCATAGGAAATCTCCTTTCGTCGCTGCGTATCTTGCCCGTATTATAGTATGACCACTGTACTTTTGCAATTTTATCCCGTATAATTTAATGGAAATTTAATATTTTTTCATGGCGGCAATTGGCTGTATATGCCGTATATATGCGGTTTTTCCGTCATCGAAAGGAAAGAATTATTTTAATATATGAAAATGCATTTTTAAGAATAGGAGCGTGCAGCTATGAACGTATTGATAAGCGCCTGCCTGCTGGGCCTTGCCTGCCGCTACGACGGGCAGAGCAAAGAGTATTCCGCCGTCGAAGCGCTGCTGAAGGAAGCCGATATTCACCTTATTCCCTTTTGTCCCGAGCAGGGCGGCGGACTGGCTACGCCGCGAGATCCGGCGGAACGGCAGGGCGATGCAGTTCGGACGCAAAGCGGCCTGGACGTGACAGAGCAGTATCACCGCGGCGCGGCGATGGCTTTAAATCTGGCGCAGACCTTCGGCTGCACTGTTGCCGTGCTGAAAGAAAAAAGCCCGTCCTGCGGCAGCGGCCGGATTTACGACGGCACGTTTACGCGGACACTGACGGCTGGCGACGGCGTGACGGCGGAGCTGCTGAAGAAGCACGGTATTGCCGTTGTCGGTGAAAGCCAGATAGAGGCGTTTCTGGCAAATTGCACCGGCAAATACAGAATATAAACTCGCGAGGCTACTTTACAGAAACTCCGCGATTCTTTACAATAGGGGAAGGCGCTTAGTTCGCCGAGTATATAGATTGCAGGATGGATACTTATGGATTGGAACGAAATACGAGTCAGCTCTTCAAAGAGCATGTCGGATAAATTATTTGACGAAATCAGCCAGCGCATTCTTTCCGGCGAGCTGCCGGAAGGCTATGTCTTTCCCAACGAAGCCGTTCTCTGCGAAGAACTGCGCGTCGGACGCAGCACGATTCGCGAGGCCTATAAGGCCCTGGAGCTGTCGGGCTATGTGACGCGGAGCAAGAAGGGGACCTTTGTCAACAGCCGCCTGGACATCTTGAGCGCTACGCCGATCAAGCAGGCTTTTGTCTCAGCTGACAGCCGGGATTTCAACGAATTCCGCGAAGTTGTCGAGGTCAGAAGCGCCGAGCTGGCGGCCGAACGGGCGACGAAAGAAGATATTGCCGCCTTGCAGGATATCATCAAGGCGAGCAAGGCTTTGTATGAAGCCGGTCATATCGACGACGTCGCCGCCAAGGACATGGAGTTTCACCGGGCTATCAGCAAGATGAGCGGCAATAAGCTGATACTATCCGTCATGGTGATCATGACGCTGGCGTGGAATAAAGGCGTGCGCCGCAACTTCTTTCATGCCATGACACATAATCCGCAGATATTCCACGACATGTATTCGCAGCATGAAGCAGTCGTCCAAGCGATTGCCAGCGGCGACGCCGAACGGGCGGGAGCCGCCATGAAAGCCCACATCGGCTGCGTTACGGCACCTTTAGAATAAGAAATATAGAATGAGTACAAAATGACGCAGCAAATTGGCTGCGTTTTTTGTTTACCTGTTGACAAATCGCAAGTTGTCTGCTATGATTACATCATAAACGTTGTCAGACAAGATGTAATAAATAACAAGGTTCGGTTTTTCACGTAATGGAGAGGAGAAGATGTATGTGAGTCAGTATGAAATGGATGAAAAGGGGACGAAATATCGCTGGCCCGTATTTATTTCTACGTTCTTGTCGTATATATTCGATAATTACGATAACGTTATCTTGGCGATATCCATGCCTGTCCTAATCAGCGTGCTGAATATTTCCTACGCCCAGGGCGGACTGCTCGTATCCGTCACGATGATCGGCGCGGCGCTGGGCAGCATTATTCTGGGGACTGTCGCCGAAAACAGGGGACGGCGCTTTGCTCTGATTTTCAGTTTGGTAGCCTTTGGCCTCGGCACGGGCGTCATCATTTTCGTAGATGATTGGGAACATTGGATGATCCTGCGCTTCTTTACGGGCTTTGCTATCGGCGGCGTGTGGGGGCCGTGCGTAGCCTTGGTTATGGAGCATTGGGCGCCGGCCTATCAGAGCCGCGTCACGTCTCTCGTATTGAGCATGTTTGCCGTGGCCTTCGTATTCGCGTCCTTTGCCGGACGGATTTTCCTGACCATTGACTGGCGTATCTTGTTCCTGCTGGGCATGCTGTCCATCCCTATTGCCATATATACCTATGTGACAGTTCCTGCCGATACCGTTTCGTCGGGGCCGAAGGAAAAGAAGCAGAAGATCAGTATTTTTAACAGCTTTGTCGGTGAGACTCTTAAACGGGTTATCCTGGGGACGGCGCTGGTATTCTTCAGCTTGGGCGCCTTCTGGGGTGCGGCGACATGGATTCCGACTTTCCTCATTAAGGAGCGGGGACTCAGCTTGGTCATGATGGCTAATTTTTCCATCGTCATGTATATCGGCATGTTCGTCGGCTATCAGGTGTTTGGCTATTTAGGCGATAAGATTGGCCGCAAGAAATCTATTATGATATCCATCGTCCTATGCGTCGTTGCGATTCCGCTGTACGTATTCATCAGTGATGGGAACTTCTTATTCTGGTGGGGCGCTGTCGTTGGCTTCTCCATGTCCGGTCCCTTCGGCGTCGTCGGCGCGTATTTTTCCGAGTTATTCCCCGAGCATATCCGGGCCTTGGCCGGCGGGTTCTGCTTTAACATGGGACGCTTCGGCTCCGTCTTGGCTCCGCTGACAGTTGGCGTTCTCGGCCAGGTTTATGGATTGGAGTTCGGCATCGGCATTACGGCTGTCATGTTCGGCCTCTGCGGCGTCGTGCTGGCTTTTATGCCGGAAACGTATGCAGGGACTGTTGTAAAAGAAGAAGCAGCGGCATAATTTTTTTTACCACAATATACATCATGTCAGACATAATATGAATATATAATAATTTACTAACACGTATTTAACAATGAGAGGAGCTTTTTATCATGGCACAACAAACTATTCCTAAGAGCGACGGCAGAGGCATTATTTCCGGTACGTATGTCACGGCAAATCAGGACATCGACCGCCAGCAGTGGCTGGAAGACTGCTATCCCGAATGGGGAACCTTTTTGAATCAGGAAATTGCGACGTATAAGGTGCCGGAAGGCCAAGTTGCTTTGTGGTGGTGCGGCGGCCCGTCGTGGGTATTGAAAACCGACGAAGGCGGGATTTACTGGATCGACCAGTACTGCGGCCCGTCCCTGTATACGGAAGCCGTCGGCAACTGCGGCGTCTGCAAGCAGGCCGGCGCGAAGAGCATCAACTGGCTTCGCCTCAACCCGCAGGTCATCGACCCGTGGCAATTCAAGGGCTTGGACGGCGCGTTTATTACGCACATGCATCAGGATCATTGTGATTTGTATGCTGTCAAAGCGGCTCTGAAGACGACGGACGTAACATTTTATGCGCCGTACATGGCTTGCAAGAAGCTCCGCGGCTTTGAAGTTCCCGAATCGCGCATTCACATGACCCGCTTAGGCGAAAGCGTGCAGCTTAAAGGGGCGACGGTAGAATTCCTCATGTGCTACGACGATACGGCGATCCGCACGACGGAAGGCCCCGACGTACTGCCTTATGAATTGGCCTGCACGAGCTTCTTGTTCCGCACCAGCGCCGGCAATATCCTATTCATGGGCGATACGTGGTATAACGACGGCTATACGCAGATTGGCAATGATTATGACATCGACGTAGCCATCGCCGACATGGGCTTCAACGCTCCCGGTGCGACGGACAAGATGACGCCGTACGACTGCGTGCGCGTCAGCAAGGCCTTAAACGCCAAGGTGTTCATTCCCGATCACTACGATAACTGGGCCAACTGCGCCGGCGACCCGTCCATGCTGACGAGAGAGCTGGAATATCTCGGCAAGGACGTCTGCCCGAACACGCAGATCACGATCATGGCCTGCGGCGGACGCTACCTCTATCCGCAGGATAAACACATGACCCGCTATGCCTATCCCGACGGCAGCGAAGATTATCATTTCGAACGGGGTGAGGTCTACAAGCGCATCCAGCATCAGCACCAGCAAGTCATGGAAATGCTGAAAAGCAACGAAAAATAATACGTAATTTATATCGTTTGGTAAGGGAGAGAATGCATTATGGCAAAAAAAGAAAGAAAAATCATCGTAACAGCCGCCGTTACCGGCGCGATCCATACGCCCTCTATGTCGCCGTATTTACCCTGCGGCGTGCAAGGGATTTCGCAGGCGGCTATTGACGCCGCCAACGCCGGCGCGTCGATGGTTCACATTCACGCCAGGGAAGACAACGGCAAACCGACGTCGGACCTCGACACGATGGGGCAGATTCTCAGCCGCATTAAAGAAAACAGCGACGTCATCATCGGTATTACGACAGGCGGCGCGATTGGCATGAGCGTTGAAGAACGAATGGCGTCCATTCCCCGTTTCAAGCCGGAAATCGCTTCGTTCAACAGCGGCTCTGTCAACTTCAACCTGGCCGGCCTGGCCGCATCGATTGAAGCCAACCCTACATACGACTGGGAAGTCCCCTTCCTCAAAGGAACGGAAAAAAACGTATTTCAGAATACCTTTGCCGATATGAAGAAATGCCTCGATATGATGCATGAAGCCGGTACGGTGCCGGAATTTGAAGTCTTCGATTTGGGGCAGCTCAACAACATCAAGACCCTTCACAAACAGGGCCTCATCCGCGAACCGCTGTACTTCCAGTTCGTTCCCGGCGTTATGGGCGGCATTCCTATGACGGCGGAAAACCTGATGTACTTCGTAAACCACGTCAAGGCCGATTACGGCGACAAGGCCAACTTCTCCATGGTAGCCGGCGGCCGCCGCTCCTTCCGCTTTGAAACCATGTCGGTGATTCTCGGCGGCAACATGCGTGTCGGCATGGAAGACAGCCTGTACATCAATCCGCAGGGAGAACTTGCCGTCAGCAACGCCCAGCAGGTAGAAAAGGTCGTCAAGATTCTTCACGACCTCGACTTCGAAATCGCTGCGCCCGACGAAGCGCGCGAAATCCTGCAGACAAAGGGTAAGGATAAGGTCAACTTCTAATATGAGAAATTTGCAATATCGTATTCATTGACGGCATGAAATCCTGTGCCATAGAATAAAGAGTAGAATACGCAGCAAAACTAGTACACAAGGAGGGTTTCCTATGCGAAGCGATTTGATGAAACACGGCGTAGACCGTATTCCGCACCGCGCGCTGTTCCGCGCCCTGGGGTTTACGCAGGAAGAACTGGACCGGCCTCTCATCGGCGTCGTCTGCGCCCAGAATGAAATTATTCCCGGCCATATGCATTTAGATACGATTGCCGAAGCGGTCAAGGCGGGCATCCGCATGGCCGGCGGCACGCCCGTCGAATTCCCGGCTATCGGCGTCTGCGACGGCATCGCCATGAACCACGAAGGCATGTTTTATTCCCTGCCCAGCCGCGAGCACATCGCCGATTCTGTAGAAATCATGGCTAACGCCCATCCCTTCGACGGCTTGGTATTCATTCCGAACTGCGATAAAATCGTACCCGGCATGATTATGGCGGCTCTGCGCGTTAATATTCCGTCCATCTTCTGCAGCGGCGGTCCCATGCTGCCGGGGCGGGCCAACGGCAAGACCGTCGCCCTGACCGACGCCTTTGAAGCGCCCGGAGCCGTCCATACGGGCCGCATGAGCATGGACGAAGCCGACGATATCGTCGAGCATTCCTGTCCCGGCTGCGGCAGCTGCGCCGGCATGTTTACGGCAAATTCCATGAACTGTATGACGGAGCTTCTCGGCCTCGGCCTGCCCGGCAACGGCACCATTCCGGCCGTAGACAGCCAGCGAATCCTGTTGGCAAAACACGCCGGCATGAAGGTCATGGATTTAGTCCGAAACAACATCCGTCCCCGCGATATTGTGACGGACAAAGCCATTTACAATGGCCTGTGCGCCGATATGGCTCTGGGATGCTCGACCAATACGATGCTCCACCTGCCGGCTATTGCCCACGAAGCAGGTCTGAAATTTGACTTAAACGGCGTCAACGCCATTAGCGACAAGGTGCCGCATATCGTCAAGCTCAATCCGGCAGGACATCATTTCCTAGTCGATTTGAACAATGCCGGCGGACTCAGCGCCGTCATGAAGCGCCTCGATGATATGGGGCTCATTGATACGACGGCCCGCACCGTCGACGGCACCTGGGCCGACCGCATAGCAGGGGCCTGCATCGCTGATGAAGATGTCATCCGCGACAAAGAACACGCCTATAGCCAGACCGGCGGATTGGCCGTCTTGTACGGCAACCTCGCTCCCGACGGAGCCGTCGTCAAGAAGGGAGCTGTGCTGCCGGAAATGATGGTTCACGTCGGGCCGGCGAAATGCTTCGACAGCGAAGAAGCCTGCAGCAAGGGCTTAATTGAAGGAAAGGTCGTATCCGGCGACGTTGTCATCGTCCGCTATGAGGGGCCGAAGGGCGGGCCGGGCATGCGCGAAATGCTTGGCCCGACGGCGACCTTGGCTGGCATGGGTCTCGACAGCACCTGCGCCCTGATTACAGATGGACGGTTTTCTGGCGTCAGCCGCGGCGCGTCTATCGGCCATGTATCGCCGGAAGCTGCGGCTGGCGGCTTGATTGCCTACGTTCAAGACGGCGATCAGATTTCCATCGATATCCCCAACCACAAGATAGAACTCCTCGTCGGCGAAGATGAAATTGCCCGCCGCAGGATAGCTGTCGTCCCGCAGCCGCCTAAGAAGGTGACAGGATACCTGAAACGGTACCGGGCTATGGTCAGTAGTGCGAACTACGGGGCTATTTTGGATCAAGATAATATTTAATCTTTGCAAAGCGTAAAAATAAAGCCCAGCGTCGTATTATGATATAACGGCCCTGGATTTTGTCTTTTATTATATACATCCTTAAAAAAATTATGATATACTTATACTATAGTTGTATATTTTTGTTTTGTATAAGAAGGATGTAAAATATCATGTTATATAATCCCTTATTAGATACATTTATTTGCGTTGCCAAGGCGGGCAGCTTTAATAAAGCGGCGGAGGAATTGTTTATTTCAGCGCCGGCTGTCATCAAGCAGGTCAACAGCTTGGAACAGGAGGTAAACCTTCGCTTGTTTGTACGGACCCATCGCGGACTGACGCTGACGGAAGCGGGAAAATCCTTATATAAGGATGCGCTGTACATGCGGAAGTATTCTGATGGGGCCTTGGAGAGGGCGCGCGTTATGGCTCGGCAGGAAGGGCCTCATATTCGTATCGGCACGTCGCTCATGACACCTGTTGATATTTTATTGGAGCTGTGGCCGCGCATATATAAACAGATTCCAGATGTTAAATTTCAAGTAGTGCCTTTTGACAATACGCCGGAAAACGCCCGGGAAATTTTACGGACTTTGGGAGAGCGCATTGACATCGTTGCCGGCGTGTTTGACGAAGGGATGCTGGCGTATCATCCGTATTGCCGTACTATCGGGATTACGTCGGTGCCGGTGTGCGGCGCAGTCAGTCTGGATCATCCTTTAGCGATGAAGGAAAGACTGTGTTGGACTGATTTGGACGGTGAAACGCTGTATATGATTAAGCCCGGCTGGTCTACGACGATGGATGCGCTGCGGAATAGTATTGAAAGGGATTATCCAGATATTCACATACGGACTTTTGATTTTTACAATGCGCAGGTATTTAACGCCTGCGAAAATGGCCATGCTGTGCTTATCGCTTTTCCCTTTTGGAAGGCTGTTCATCCGCTGCTGAAGATTATTCTCATTGATGGGGCCGGCAGCATGCCTTATTGTATTGCCCACAGCCCGAATCCAAACGACGTTACGCGGAAATTTTTAGATGCCGTGACTCATATTGTGAACGTGAAACCGTAAGTATAAACTAATGGTTTATACGGCGAAACTAACCGAGACTTCTGCTGAAGTCCCGGTTTTTTTATACTATATACAGAAAGAGAGGAGGATTATTTATGATGAAACGTACATGGATAGCAGCTGTCTTCATGACCGCCGCGGCTGTCGGCTCGGCCTTTGCCATGAAGCCTGTGACACTTGAAGACCAGGGAAGCTTTATGGCTGGAGGCACCGTCGTCACGGCACCGGGAACCTATAGAGGCAATGAAGATCCAAGCGATAAGGCCGGGCAGACGCTGCATGGCGATCATGCCTACGTATTTTATCAAAAGCCGGCCAGAGCCCATCGGACGGCGCTCGTCTTCCTTCACGGCGCCGGTCAGTCCGGCAAGACGTGGGAAACGACGCCGGATGGGCGGGACGGCTTCCAGAATATATTTTTGGAAAAAGGATATGCTACGTATATCGTAGATCAGCCGCGACGCGGCCGGGCTGGCCGCTCGACGACGAGCCAGACCATCAGCGCCCAGCCTGACGACCAGCTGTGGAATAACAATTTCCGTATCGGCCAGTGGCCGCAGAAATTTGACAACGCCGCCGTCAAGGATGATGCTGCCTGGCGGGATCAGTTTTTCCGGCAAATGACGCCGAATACAGGCGATTTCGACAACGGGGTCGTCAGCGATGCCATGGCCGCCGTCTTTGACAAAGCCGGCGACGGCGTATTGATCACCCATTCCCAAGGCGGCGTGCCGGGATGGTATACGGCCCTCAAAAACCGGCATGTCAAGGGCATCATAGCCATAGAACCGGGCAGCTTCTTATTCCCAGAAGGCGAAGTGCCGCCGCCAGAAGAGACGACGAGCCCCTTCCCGACGGCAGGCATCGGTATTCCGGCAGACGAATTCATGAAGCTGACGCGCATCCCTATTCTCGTGCTGTATGGTGACAACATCCCTGCCGAAAACGAAAAAACAGCCGTCTGGGGATTGGATACTTGGCGCATCCGCCTGAATCTAGCTAAAAAATGGGCGCAGACCATCAATGCCCACGGCGGCGACGCCACCGTTGTTTTCCTGCCGGAAGCAGGGATTTACGGCAGTACCCACTTTATGATGTCCGATACAAACAATCGGGACGTAGCCGATTTTATGGAACACTGGATGAAAGAAAAACAGTTGGATTAACACACAGGAGGAACTTACCATGGATTACATTACGTTAAATAACGGCGTCACCATGCCGAAGCTCGGATACGGCGTGTATCAGGTATCGCCGGACGAATGCGTTCGCTGCGTAGAAGACGCACTGCACATTGGCTACCGCCTTATTGACACGGCTCAGTCATATGATAATGAATACGAAGTAGGCAATGCAATTCGCCAGTCCGGCGTCATCAGAAGCGACATTTTCCTGACTACGAAAATATGGATTTCCAACAGCGGCTATGATCGCGCTAAGGAATCGATCGACGATTCCTTGCGCCGTTTGCAGACAGATTACATTGATCTCATGCTCATCCATCAGCCCTTCGGCGATTACTACGGCACCTACCGGGCCATGGAAGATGCTTACAAAGCCGGTAAACTGCGAGCTATCGGCGTATCGAATTTTTTTGCCGACCGCCTCATCGACTTGTGTCACAATGTAGAAATTATCCCGGCGGTCAATCAGGTAGAAACGCACGTATTCCATCAGCAGAATGAACTCCACGACATTATGAAAAAGTACGGCGTTGTTCACGAGTCTTGGGGGCCGTTTGCCGAAGGGCGCAATGATTTATTTACCAATCCCGTTCTGCAGCGCATCGGCGCAAGTCATCACAAAACGGCAGCCCAGGCAGCCCTGCGGTTTTTGATGCAGAAAGATATTGTCGTCATTCCCAAATCGGTCCATAAAGACCGGATGGCTCAGAATTTGGATGTCTGTGACTTTACCTTGTCCGCTGATGAAATGAAGGAAATCGAAGGGCTGGACGAAAAGGAAAGCTTATTCTTTTCCCATTATGATCCGAACATTGTCGAATTTATGTACGAACTCACGGCATCGCGGACGCTGCGGAAATAAGGAGCTGTCTATATGGAATACACTACGTTAGGACAAACGGATATTACCGTATCCAAGCTGTGCCTTGGATGCATGAGTTTTGGCGATCCTGCCAGCAAGATGCAGCCTTGGACGCTTAACCCTGATGACAGCGAAGCTATTGTCAAAAAAGCCCTCGCCTTGGGCATCAACTTTTTCGATACGGCCAACTGTTATTCTGCCGGTACAAGTGAAGAATACCTTGGCCGGGCGATTAAGCGAAATACTGGGAGAGACAAAGTCATCCTTGCGTCGAAGGTCTATTTTAACGATGGGTATTTGTCAAAAGAGGCCATCCTGCGGGAAATCGACGGGACGCTGCGTCGTCTGGGCACGGATTATCTCGACTTGTACATTATTCATCGTTTTGATTACAGTACGCCTGTGGAAGAGACGATGGAAGCCTTGGACAGCTTGGTCAAGGCCGGCAAGGTACGGGCGCTGGGGGCATCAGCCATGTATGGCTATCAGTTTTACAACATGCAGATGGCGGCGGAACGAAACGGTTGGACCCCATTTGTCTCTATGCAGAATCATTATAACTTGCTGTACCGCGAAGACGAAAGAGAACTTATACCTATTTGCCGGCAAATGAACGTATCACTTACGCCGTACAGTCCTTTGGCAGCCGGACGGTTGGCACGACCGGAATGGAAGGCCGATACGCTGCGCAGCCGGACGGATATCGTCGCTGTAGGAAAATATGACGATATGCAAGTTGTAGATTCGCGTATCGTTTGTCAAGTACAAGCAATTGCAGCAGAGCATGATGCGACAATGACGCAGATTGCCTTGGCCTGGCTGTTTGCCAAGGGGGCGGCGTCGCCGATTATCGGTGCGACAAAAGAACGGTATTTGGACGACGCAGCCGGTGCTTTTGACGTGGCGCTGACAGAAGAAGATATGGCACGGCTGGATCGATATTATCTGCCGCATCAAGTCGTAGGCGCCCTTGATGAAGGCAAGCCGTCTCCGGCAGCTGTGGCAGCAAATTTGATTCCATAAAAAGTGCCGCGAGAATAGATTGCGCCATATCGTTGGGGTGATTCAAGGCAGGACTCCCGCTCAGCCGGCAAGAATGCGTTAGCTCAGTCGCTGTGCGGGAGCACTGCAGTTTTTATAACGTGCCGTGGATAATGGCTTCGGCTATTTTTTCCCGGTCGGCGTCACAAATAGTGAGCTCTCCCGATTCCAGGGCTTTTTGGTAAAAATTGCGCTTCCACCGCAGTGTTGCCAGAATTTTCTGCAGGTCGGCGATTTGCTGCTCTACTTCTTCCTGCTTGCTGACAAACAGTTCATATCTCTTCTGAACAGACGACATGCCTTCTTCGCACCAGTCGATATATTGGCTGATGTCCTGCAAACTCATGCCGGCTTTTTTCAGGCATTCGATAGTATTGAGCATAACGACGTCTTTCTGCGTGTATACGCGGTGACCGTTGGGCAGGCGCTTGATATGGCGCAGCAGTCCCTGGTCTTCGTAATAGCGGAGCGTCGGCGCAGAAATATTCATTTTCTGGGCTAATTCGCCGATAGTATATTCCATAACCTGTCACCTCATTTGTGATAAAATAACAAAGTTTTGTATTGACCTCAAGTTGACTTGATGTTTTAAACTTATTGTATCAAAAGCAAGGGGAGTTAGCAATATTAACTTCCTTTGCTGAGAGATCATTGCGTCGTATAGTGTTTTCTCTAAGTTGTCAGGAGGATTTTGTGATGAAAACGTATCAAAAAGCTTTGTTGTGTGCTTTACTTGGAACGGCTGCTATGGGTATCGGCTTTTCTCCGGCTTACGCTGCAGCGGCAAATGCTGTTCCGCCTATTGGTGTGCGGCACTTGCCTGTGTTTAATGAACAAGCTGGTCAGGCTAAGACCTTTGCCAACGTGCCCGTAGAAGACGTCGTCAAATATAAGGGAAATCAATTCGGTCTCGTTTATGACGGTGCCATTAAGGAAAATGTACCAGGTCAGGTTAATATTCATCCGATTACGTATGATCTGAACGGCATTCAGATTGCTGCCAACGTATACACGCCGGCTAATTACGATCCTAATAAATCGTATGCGGCTGTTGTCGTCGCCCATCCGAACGGCGGGACAAAAGAACAGGTTGCTGGTTTATACGCACAGCTGCTGGCAGAACAGGGGTATGTTACGATTGCTGCCGATGCTTCATATCAGGGAGCCAGCGGCGGTTACCCGCGTCATACCGATAAGCCCCAGTACCGTGTTGAAGATATTCACGGCATGGTCGACATTATTTCCTTATATCCCGGCGTAGATGAAAACCGCATCGGCGCTCTGGGGATTTGCGGCGGCGGCGGATATACCTTGAAGGCTGTTCAGACCGATCCGCGTGTTAAGGCCGTAGCAACGCTCAGCATGTTCAACAGCGGCATCGTCCGCAAAAATGGATACGGGGCGACGAATCCTGATCCGGCAGTGGCACAGCAGACTATTGCCCAGGCTGCGGCGGCTCGCCAAAAAGAAGTGACAACGGGCCAAATTGATTATACGCCGCGGACAGAAGCTGTTCTTACGCCGGCTCAGGCCGACAAACTGCCCTTTGATTTATATCGAGAAGGGTATTACTATTATGGCGTTAACTATGCGCATCCTAATTCGACCTTTACGTATACGGTCAGCAGCCTGATGGATTTAACAGCCTTCGATGCAGCGCAGAACATGGATTTAATTCAGCAGCCGTTACTTATGATTGCCGGTGAAAAAGCTGATTCTCTGTACATGACACGGGATGCATTTGCGAAAGCGACAGGCACGAAAGATAAAGAATTATTCCTCGTACCAGGTGCTACTCATATCCAGACCTACTGGGTACCGGAGTATGTCGATATTATTTCCCACAAGCTGACAAGCTTCTTTAACGCGCATCTGAAATAATGAGGGGGAAGGCAGTCATGAAGAAAGTAATACTTACGGCAATGGCAGCTTTCATGGTATCGGCGTCGGCTTTGGCGGCCGATTCAACTCCTGGCGGGCAGGTCATTACGCGGAGCGGTGTTAATCCGTCTGTTTCTGTGCCGAAAGCTAATTTTACGGGACAGGCCCGAATGGAAAATCTATTTAAAGCGCAGGGGAAGTTTACGGCTTATGGAGCGAATGTTACCTTTGAGCCGGGCGCACGAACTCATTGGCATATTCATCCGAATGGACAAGTGCTTATCGTAACGGCTGGAGCCGGGTATACGCAGGAATGGGGCAAGGCCGTACAGGCGATTTATCCTGGCGACGTCGTATGGTGTCCGTCTGGTGTCAAGCATTGGCATGGTGCGACAGCGACGACGGCCATGAGCCACACGGCTATTTCCCAAACAGGCGATCCGGTTATCTGGTTGGAAGAAGTTGACGATAATTCGTATCCCCAATAAGGCGGGTCAGAAATGACGCTGCACGCTGATTTTACGCCGCTGCTGTGCTTATCAGATTACGTATTTTAGGAGGACCTATTTATGAACAGACGAAAATTAGCAGCTTTGCTATTGGCCGCTATGACGGCCCTTACGGTGACGGCCTGTGCCACATCGGATACGGCTTCACAGCAGGGGACAAAGGCAGCGGCCCGACAGGCAGAACCTGTCGTCGACGCCGATGCGTCGGCATCCATCAAAGGGGCGGCCGTGCCGGAGGCTCCATCGAAGGGCCAGAGCCGCATTGCCGTAATTTATTTTTCTGAGCCGGAAGCGGCACAGAAGTACAGCGTCCAAGGAGCAACACAGTATGTGGCTCAGGTTATTCAGGAAAAGACAGGGGCTGATATATTCCGTATTGAGCGCAGCGTCGATTACCCGACAGGTCACGATGATCTGACTGCCCAGGCTAAGGAAGAACGAGATACGAATACCCATCCGGCCCTAAAGGATACTATCGGCGATCTGAGCCAGTACGATACGATTTTTCTCGGCTATCCTATTTGGTGGTACGACGCGCCCATGCCGGTGTATTCGTTCTTAGACCGCTATGATTTATCGGGCAAAACCGTCTATGTCTTTGCAACTCATGGCGGCAGCGGCTTGACGGGAACGGTGGAACGCCTGCAGGCAGCAGAGCCGGGCGCGCAATTCGGCAGCAGCGCCTTTGCCATTTACCGCACCGACATTACGTCTGCATCGCCCATTTACGCTTGGCTGGGAAATTTAGGATATAAATAATCTGCAGCTCCATTGTGAAAGGAGAATTGTATAATGATAAAAAAAAGATTGCTTCTCATGGTATCTATGTTTGTCATGATGGCTGTCGGTGGGGCGGCAGCCGCCTCGGATAAGGGGGAAGTACTCACGGCCCGTCAGGAATCCATCGTCGTCATTTCGGCTTTTGCGGCTCAAGGTGATCTGGACAATCTGAAAACGGCCCTGGCTGAAGGTCTCGACAAGGGCGGCCTGACTGTCAATGAGGAAAAGGAAATTCTCATCCAGCTGTATGCCTATGCCGGCTTTCCCCGCAGCCTGAACGGCTTGAATACGCTTATCGCTGTACTGGATGAACGCAAGGCACAAGGAATCGCCGATACGATGGGACCCGACGCGGCTCCTGTCGATCCGAATCGTGACCGCTATGCCATTGGCGACGCTAACCAGACCAACCTCGTCGGCCGGCCTGTAACGGGACGAACCTATGAATTTGCGCCGACTATCAGCACATTTTTAAAAGAGCACCTGTTTGGGGATATCTTTGAACGGACTGTCCTGACCTGGAACGAACGGGAATTGGCGACGGTATCCATGCTGGCCGGCATCGGCAACGTCAACGGACAACTTGCATCCCATATGAACGTTGCCATGCACAACGGCGTGACGCCGGGGCAGCTTAAAGCAATGACCAAGATCCTGACAGAACGCGTTGGCAAAGCTACCGGCGATAACGCAGCAGCCGTTGCCCAGACTGTCTTAAGCAAGTAAATGCGAGGAGAGAGGAAAAATGAAAGTAATATTGGTAAACGGAAGCCCCCATGCTAAGGGCTGTACATATACGGCCTTGGAAGAAGTGGCGAAAACGCTGCGTGAAGAGGGGATTGAAACGATTTCCTTTTGGATAGGCAATCAGCCTATTCGCGGCTGCATTGCCTGTCATAAATGTGACGATCTGCACCGCTGTGTCTTCAACGACGATTCGGTCAACGAATTTTTGAAAATCGCTGCCGAGTGTGACGGTTTTATCTTTGGATCGCCCGTCCACTGGGCCGGTGCCTCCGGTGCTATTACGTCGTTTATGGATCGAGCTTTTTATGCCGGCCAGCGCCGTGACGACAAGCCCTTTTACCTTAAGCCGGCAGCTGTCGTCATTTCGGCACGCCGTGCCGGCACGACGGCGACATACGACCAGCTTAACAAATATTTCGGGCTCATGCAGATGCCGATTATTTCGTCACAGTATTGGAATATGGTACATGGGCAGTGTCCTGACGACGTGCTGCAGGACGCCGAAGGCTTGCAGACCATGCGTACGCTGGGCCGCAATATGGCCTTTTTCCTGAAATGCAAGGAAGCGGCGCTGCACAATGGCGTGCCAATGCCTAAGCAAGAAGAACAGATATACACTAACTTCATACGCTGATACCTTTAAACGGGCACGGCGCACCAGCCTCTGCGGCTTGGGCGGTGTGCCCGTTTTGTGCGGACAGCTCTTTTTAGCGAGAGGCGCCGGCAGCTTAATCATGCCTAAACTGTATTTCTAAAAAAAGAATACAAGTATTGGACGATTGTTCCAGCAGGACGTATACTGAAGCCATAAAAAGGAACGGCGAGAGGAGGGATTCAATGACCATTGATGAAGTATGTGAACGGTATTGCGTTCCTAAAAGCATACTGGAAGAATATGAGAAGCTCGGTCTGTGCAGTTCCGTAAAGTGCGTCATGGGACAGTGGCAGTACGACGATACAGATGTAGAGCGGCTGAGTCTAATCATGACTCTTCACGATGTAGGATTTGAAAATGAAGAGGTGGAGAAATACATGCGTCTTCTCTTGTCGGGCGGAGACACGCGGAAAGCGCGGCTGAATATGCTGGAAAAACTGCGTCAGAAAGCTGTCGACGAAATTCATTTCCAACAGAAAAAATTAGACTGGCTTGATTACCTGCGTTACCAGATCAGGCAAGACAAAGAACGGCAGATGGAATAGGCTGCTTTCGTGGGGCGAGGGAGGAATGAACGATGAAAAAGTTGTTAACTGTGTACTATTCATGGTCCAACGGCAATACAAAGGCCATAGCCGAGCAGCTGCAGGCGGCGCTTGGTGGTGATATATGCCGTATCGAAACGGTACAGCCTTATGAAGGGTCATACGAAACCGTCGTCGCCCAGGGACAGGCTGAAGTGAATAGAGGGTATGAGCCGCCGATTCAAGCTTTGCCGTACGATGGGGCTGACTACGACGTCATTGCTGTCGGCACGCCGACATGGTGGTATACAATGGCTCCGGCTGTCAAGACCTTCCTGTCTTCTGTTGACTGGCAGGGAAAAATCGTCGTACCCTTTATGACCAACGGCGGCTGGCCAGGTCATGTTATCAAGGATATGCAGGATGCCTGTCAGGGAGCCGACTGCCGCTGTGCCATGGAAATCCAGTTTGATTCGACAGGCGGCAGCAAGCTTGAAACGTCTCAAGATGAGATAACGGCGTGGATTGCTCGGGTTAAAGCTTTGCTATAAAGTGCAGTGGTGAAGGGGGAAGGTACGATGGCATGGAACAAACGGTGGCTGTTATGCGGTATGGCAGTTTTGTCGGCCATATTGCTGACAGCTTGCAGCTCGGCGGCGATGGAAGGTCAGAGCGGGAGGCAGCAGACGCAGACGGCTGCCGGTACGATACCGGCAGAACGGCATATCGTCCGCGTTACGGACCGTCAGGGGACGACGATAACGCTGCATCTGAATGACAGCCAGGCATCAAAGGAGCTGCTGGCCCAGCTTCCAATGGATATAGATATTGAAAACTATAGTACAAACGAAAAAATTTTTTATCCGCTCAACCCGCTGAATACAGCAGATACGCCGATGGCTAAGCCCCATGTCGGCATGGTAGCTTATTTTAAGCCTTGGGGAAACGTCGTATTCTTCTATGATACGCTGGACGGCGGCGAACTATATGATCTCGGCAGCGTTGCTGAAGACAGCAGCCGCATCAGAGCGCTGTCCGGCACGGTGCATATAGAACAGATTCCGCAGTAGGAGGGGAACATCATGGAATATACAAAACTGGGAACGACGGATATCGTTGTTTCCAAGCTGTGCGTCGGCTGTATGAGTTTTGGTGATCGGGCCAGCCAGATGCATGCTTGGACCTTGAGCCCGCAAGACAGCGAAATTATTATCAAGCATGCTCTGGATTTAGGCATTAATTTTTTCGATACGGCTAACTGCTATTCCGCCGGTACAAGCGAAGAATATCTGGGCCGGGCTATCAGAAACAATGTGAGCCGAGACAAGGTCATTCTGGCATCGAAGGTCTATTTCAATGACGGACGCTTGTCAAAAGAGGCCATTGCTCGTGAAATCGACAGCACGCTGAAGCGGTTGGGTACAGATTATCTCGATTTGTATATTATTCACCGCTTCGACTATACGACACCGGTCGAAGAAACCATGGAAGCCCTGGACAGCCTCGTCAAAGCGGGAAAAGTACGGGCGCTGGGGGCATCGGCCATGTACGGATATCAGTTTTTCACCATGCAGCTGGCAGCGGAGCGCAACGGCTGGACACCTTTCGTGTCCATGCAGAATCACTATAATCTGCTGTACCGCGAAGACGAACGGGAGCTTATTCCCGTATGCCGTCAGTTCGGCGTATCGCTTACACCGTACAGTCCTCTGGCCGCAGGGCGATTGTCGCGCCTGGAATGGAAAACCAATACACTGCGAAGTCAGACTGATAAAGTTGCCGTCGAAAAATACGACAGCACACAGGTTATGGATTCGCGCATTGTCAAGCAGGTTCATGAGATCGCTGAAAAATACGGGGCCTCCATGACGCAGGTCGCCTTGGCTTGGCAATTTGCCAAAGGCGTGGCCTCACCGATTATCGGTGCTACGAAGAAGCACTATCTGGACGATGCAGCCGGAGCTTTTGATATACGGCTGACCGAAGATGATATACGCTGTCTGGAACAGTATTACCTGCCTCATAAAGTCGTCGGGGCTCTCGATGAAGGCAAGCCGTCGCCGTCCGTACTGGCGGCCTGCGTCGGGACGTAAGGGAGGCGGTTTATATGGACCAGCGGGAATTTTTGAAATGGACTGGAGCAGGAGCGCTGACTCTGTTTCTCAGCGGCTGCGGCAATATATTGACCCGGGCTGAAAGCGCGTCCGGTGTCGTAGGAGGAGGAAAGCATATGAACATCGTCGTAGTGACGGGAAGCCCTCACCGAGAAGGGACGTCGGATTTGCTGGCCGACAGATTTATTGAAGGTGCTCAGTCAGCAGGGCACAATGTATTCCGCTTTGACGCGGCGTTTGAAGATACGCATCCCTGTCAGGGCTGCGACCACTGCGGCATGGACGGAGACTGCGTATTTAATGACGCGATTTCACAGAAACTCATGCCGAAGATGTTGGAGATGGATTTGATTGTGCTCGTTACGCCGTTGTACTATTATGGTATGTCGGCTCAGCTCAAGACCGTCGTCGACCGTTTCTATTCGCGGACGGGACGGCTTCACGGCAAGAAATCTATTCTCATGGCTACGGCTTGGAACAGTGCTGATTGGACGATGGAGGCCCTCGTCCACCACTATGAAACGCTCGTGCGCTACATGGAATGGACCGACGTAGGGCAAGTATTAGCCGTTGGCTGCGGCTACCGGGCTCTTATTGAGCGGTCCCAATTCCCTGATCAGGCCTATCGCCTGGGGGCTAGTTTATAAAGGTTATGGTATCTGTACCTGATAAGGAGGTCCTGCAATGAACTTTTTGAAGATGCAGAAAAAAATTACCGCCGTCGTCGCGGCAGCTATGATTACGACGACAATATTACCGATGGGAGCGATTACAATGGCAGAAAATCAAACAGAAAAGAAAGCAGTAAAAATTGTACAGACAGCGGGACGGGATCAGCTCGGCACATTTGCCCCGGAATTTGCCCGTTACAACGACGATATTTTATTTGGTGAAGTCTGGTCGCGCAACGATAAATTATCTCTTCGTGACCGCAGCATCGTGACAGTGTGCTCGCTTATCGGCTCAGGCGTTATCGACAGCTCGCTGAAATATCACTTGGCGACGGCTAAGAAAAATGGCGTAACACAGGAAGAAATGGCAGAAATCATTACGCAGCTCGGTTTCTATGTCGGCTGGCCGAAAGCTTGGGCAGCCTTTAACATGGCAAAGGAAGTATACGCCGAATAAGCTGGAGTAATGGCATTTTTTACAAGAGTATATCTTGACATAAAGTTAACTCTAGCGTTTATAATGAAAAATAATTAAAGTATATAGATACAATACGTTTATATACGATGGATATGCAAAGGAGTGACTTTATATGAAAGATTTGTCGAGACGGGATTTCTTCAAATTGGCTGGCGTGACAGCTGCCGGCGTGGCTTTATCTGGTACAGGCCTGACAGAGTTGCTGGCCCAAGCTCCCGTTATCGGATCAACCGATGTGACAGGGCAAACGGCGGCGGGATCGCGGGCGAAGGTATATTTTACAAAGCACATCGACGCACCGCATCTCATTCAGTTATATGACAAGATTAACGAGGGCATTTACGGCAAGGTGGCCGTAAAGCTTCATACTGGTGAAAAGCATGGCCCGAATATCCTGCCGCGGGATATGGTCAAGGAATTTATGACTCATATTCCTGACAGTACTATTGTAGAGACGAACACGTTGTACGCCGGCGATCGCTATACGACGGAAGGCCATAAAGAAACGCTGAAAGTCAACGGCTGGACTTTCTGCCCTGTCGATATCATGGACGAATTCGGCGACGTTAACCTGCCTGTCCGCGGCGGTAAGCATTTGAAAGAAGTCGCAATGGGCGGCCATATCGTCAATTACGATTCTATGGTTGTCCTGACACATTTCAAAGGCCATGCCATGGGCGGTTTCGGCGGCTCTATGAAGAACATCGCCATCGGCTGCGCGTCGGGACAGGTCGGCAAGCGGCAAGTTCACGGTGTAGCAGGGACGCCTCCGGAAGATTGGGGGGCCTGGCCGGCAAAAGAACATCTTATGGAGCTTATGGCTGACTCGGCGAAGGCTACGGTAGACTATTTCGGCAAGCATATTGTGTTTATCAACGTCATGCGCCGCATGTCCGTTGACTGCGACTGTGCAGGTACGCGGGCTGCCGAACCGACGATTCCCGACATCGGCATCGTCGCCTCGACGGATATCCTCGCTGTCGACCAGGCCAGCGTCGACTTGGTATACGGCCTGCCGTCGAGCCAAAACCACGATTTAGTAGAACGCATCGAGTCGCGCCGCGGCCTTCACCAGCTGCAGGCCATGCGGGATCTCAAGATGGGCAATGACAAATACGAGCTGATTTCTATTGACTAACTATGTAAATTTCGTTTGCAGAGAAAGAAGGATATACGATGGATGAAAAAGAAAAAGCAGGGCTGTTCGGCTTAGGTCAGACAAACGACGCCTATGCCCAGTATTTTGTCGGCCAGAGCTATTTGAATTTGCTGACAAAGGACCGCCTGGTTACGGCCAACGTCACCTTTGAGCCGGGCTGCCGCAACAACTGGCATATTCACCACAAGGGCGGCCAGATCCTCTTGTGCACGTCGGGCCGGGGCTATTACCAGGAATGGGGCAAGGAACCGCAGGAGCTTCATCCCGGCGACGTCGTCAACATTCCGCCGGAAGTGAAGCACTGGCACGGCGCGGCCCCCGACAGCTGGTTTGCCCACGTTGCTATCGAAGTACCGGCAGAAGGGGCGTCTAACGAATGGTGCGAACCTGTCGATGCCGAAGTATATAACAAGTTAAAATAATACGTTTACCTAAAGGAGAATGACTGATGAAAAAGATATTGCCTTTCCTCATGACGACGCTGGCGGCACTGTCCTTTGCAGCTGCAGCCCCTTCCCCAAGCATGGCCGCCGATACGGTGAAGCCGGCCCAACGAGTTACTATGTCCGAAGCCGAAGCCGGCGCGGGCATGTTCGGCCTCGGCAAATCCAACGACGCCTACGCTCAGTATTTTATCGGCCAGAGCTATTTAAATCCCTTGGTAAGTGCGCCTATGGGAATTTCCAACGTCACCTTTGAGCCGGGCTGCCGCAACAATTGGCATATCCATCATAAGGGCGGCCAGATCCTCTTGTGCACGTCGGGCCGGGGCTACTATCAGGAATGGGGTAAGCCGGCTCAGGAACTTCATCCCGGCGATGTCGTCAACATTCCGCCGGAAGTGAAGCATTGGCACGGCGCGGCTCCCGACAGCTGGTTCGCGCACATTGCCATCGCCGTACCGGCTGAAGGCGCGTCCAACGAATGGCTTGAAGAAGTAGACGACGCCCAGTATAGTCAGCTGAAATAGGAGTGAGATGGAATGAAAAAATTAGTTACGATGATAGTAACGGCCTTTGCAGCGCTGATGCTCGTCGGCTGCGGCGCATCGGAAAGCGGCTCGGCCAGCGCGGCGGCTCCCCAGGCGAAGGCGGGGGCTATTGCTGATACGATAGACGGCGGCCTGCAGGGCAAGAAGGTCCTCATAGCCTACTATTCGTGGAGCGGCAACACCAAGGCCGTGGCCGAACAAATCCAGCGGGAAACGGGAGCCGATATCTTCTTTATCCAGCCGCAGACGGCATATCCTGGCGATTACCGCGAATGCGTCGATATTGCCAAGAAGGAAATGAATGAAAACGCCCGTCCGGCCGTCGCCAATAAAGTAGAGAACATGGATCAGTACGACGTCGTATTCGTCGGCTACCCGATTTGGTGGGGCAAGGCGCCGATGTTCGTGTACACCTTCCTGGAAAGCTATAATTTCCAAGGCAAGACCGTTGTTCCCTTCTGTACGACTGGCGGAACGCCTATCGGCGGCAGCCTGGCTGATGCGCAGAAGTTGGCGGCAGGAGCACAGCTCGTACGGGGCAGCGATTCGTCCGACCCAGCGGCCGTGTCGAAATGGCTGAAGGATATTCACGCCGTACAGTAAACAGTTGAGTGTATAGAAATGGAGGCGGAAGCGATGAAGAGAACTGCTTTATGGACGATGGGTATCGGAGCGGCCGTCGTCATTTCCGCCATCTGCGTTTTTGGGCCGGGCGGGGCCGACGCGACGGAAGAGCAAGTCGTCGTCTTTGCGCCGGTCCAGCCGGCCTATGCCCGTCAGATAGACGTGGCCTTTGAAGGAGGCCGGGCCCGCGTCGGCTTACTTGACGAGGAAGCGGCGATGGAATTTGCCGAACGGCAGCCCTTATCCATCCAGCTGGAGAGAAAGCCCGAGCGGATTGTCGTAGCCGGCGTGCCTGACGGCGTTTTCCAAGGAACTCCTGGGAGCGTAAAAGCGCCGGTCATCGGCGACATCGTCCTGGACGTCCGGGCCAAAGAGGTATTTATCTGCTGCCGCGATATGGACGCGTCGGACGGCCGCGTTCTGCTGGGACACGTTACATCCGGCATCGAGCCGCTGTCGCGCATGGACGGCACCTTTGAAGCCTTTGCCATGGCGGCGGAAGATTTGTAAAGTTTTTGCGGCGGCGCTTTTTTATTTTTGCAGGCCGTGATACAATAAAGGCGACGCTTTTATAAAGAAAGAGGGACACACCATGCATTTAGGCGCACAGGAATTGATAGTGATCTTATTGATTGTCTTGATCTTGTTCGGCGGGAAAAAAGTCGCCGGCCTGGGAAAAGCGATGGGGACGAGCCTGCGCGAATTCAAGGAAGAAGTCAATAAGACGAGCGACGCCGTCAAAGACGGGGCTGACGCGGTGAAAGCCGAAGCGTCGGAAGCGAAGCAAGCGGCCGAAGAGGCCGTCAAGGCGGAAACGACAGACGAAAAGAACGGAGCAAAATAGACGGGAGCACGACGATGCATTGGAAGACGACGTATATGTCGCCTGTAGGCGAATTAACCTTAGCGGAAAAAGACGGCTGTCTGGCCGGACTGTGGATCAAGGGGCAGAAATATTATCTGGCGTCCTTGGACGAAGACGATTTGTCCGACGGGGACACGCCGGTCCTAGCCAAGGCGAAGGGCTGGCTTGACGAATATTTTGCCGGCCGCCGGCCGTCTATCCTGGCCCTGCCCTTAGCGCCTCAGGGAACGGCCTTTCAGCGCTGTGTGTGGCAGCTCTTGTGTCAGATTCCCTATGGGCAGACGAAGACGTACGGTCAGATTGCCGAGGA
>USGG01000015.1 GCA_900554215.1 uncultured Megasphaera sp. | reverse complement strand
GAAGCTACAAAATACTGTAACAGGAGCATATACCCCAACATTTGACAAAGAACCTTTTTTTGTATATGTGCGGCTTCCTATCTTTTGAGGTATGTCAGACCTATGTCGCAAAGCCTGCCGATTCGAAGCCCTGATGGAGATATACTAGACAGATAGACACGACGCGCAAACTTGTGCGAGTCGCTTATGTCGGGTCCTTGTGCAAACAGAATATGTTATGAAGAAATATTCATGTGTGCAGACCCGACTGATAGGTGAGACGACCGCCAGCAGAAGACGTATACAATGTGTATGCGTTCTTTTTTATATGTGTGACTTCCTACCCTTTCAGGTTCCTGGGATAAGCATAAGCAGGGAACACCGTTTGAAGGAGCGAAGCGACGCGCAAACGGTAGTGAGTTGCTTACTTAAAATCGGAATAAACAAAACATCAAGATATTTAACCTACGGATCGAGTGTGCCAACTTGATGCCTTGCAGGAAACATATTAATCAAGCAGGTATTCTTTTTATATAGATTCCTTTCTGTTTTTCCATTTTCCTGTATATGAAAATCGGGTCAAACGATTTAGTTTTTTAAGCGTTTTGTATCGTTAACAATTGTTTTAATTGCATTATAGGTATAAAAGTGATATAATACTATGCACTGGGGAAATTTGATAACTACGATTTAAGGGGTGTAGTATTATGACAAGATTTTCTAGTTTTGCTCAGACGCTGCAGGCGTCTGATATTGCCGAATTATTGGCGTTGACAGAAAAACCGGAAGTAATTTCTTTTGCTGGCGGCTTGCCTGCTCCGGAATTATTTCCGATTGAAGAAATGAAAAAGGTCGACGAAGCTATTTACAACGAAGAAGGCCGCAAAGCTGTACAGTACGGCACAACGGAAGGCTACGTGCCTCTGCGTGAAGAAATCTGCAAGCGCATGAAGGATAAATTTTTCGTAGACTGCAAGCCCGAAGATGTCGTCGTCACGACAGGTTCGCAGCAAGCCTTGTTTATTTTGGCTCAAATTTTGGTAGACAAGGATCAGACGATTTTGATGGAAAGCCCGTCTTACATGGGCGCTATCATGGCCTTTGATCCTGTCGGCCCGAGATATACGGAAGTTCCGACGGACGATCAGGGCATTGTTCCGGAAGAATTGGAAAAGATTTTGGCTGCTGACGACTCTATTCGCATGATTTACGTTATTCCGGAATTCCAGAACCCGACGGGTATTACTTGGCCTGTAGAACGGCGCAAAGCCTTTATGGATATCGTCAATAAGTATGATGTTGTCGTATTGGAAGACGACCCGTACGGAGAAATCCGCTACGATATCGAAAAGCTGCCGTCTTTGAAATCTATGGACACGCAGGGCAAGGTTGTCTTCCTCGGCTCGTTCTCCAAGATTTTCATGCCGGGCCTGCGCTTGGGCTGGATTGTAGCAAATCCGGAAATCATTGATAAATTCGTAAAATTCAAACAGGCTGTCGACCTCGGCACGTCTACCTTCGGTCAGCGTCAGGCGGCATACTTCCTCAAGATGTTCGACATGGAAGCGCACATCGCTAAAATTACGGCATTGTATGCCAAACGCCGCGACCTCATGTATCAGTCCATGGAAAAATACTTCCCTGAAGGCGTTACCTTTACCTATCCCAAGGGCGGCTTGTTCACCTGGGTTACCCTGCCCGAAGGCATGGATGCGAAGGAATTAATGCCGAAATGCCTAGCGAAGGATGTTGCTTATGTTCCGGGCGGTATTTTCTACCCCAACGGCGGCAATGCCAACCATTTCCGTCTGAACTACTCCAACATGCCGGAAGACCGCATTGTCGAAGGCATCAAACGCTTGGGCGACGTATTGAAGGAAGAATTGGCAAAATAAGATTGTCATACAGCAAAAGGCACATGTCTTACGGCATGTGTCTTTTTTATGCCTGTCATTGTGCTGAACCCTAATGCATGATACAATAAACTGTATTATGTAATGTTGGATAAGGAGGAGCGTATGGCACGGCCTATTGATATATTAAAACGATATTTTGGCTACGAGTCCTTTCGGCCCGGCCAGGAGAAGGTCATTGATACCCTGCTGGAAGGGCGGGATTGTCTGGCCATCATGCCGACGGGGGCTGGCAAGTCGATTTGCTTTCAGGTGCCGGCTCTGCTGCTGCCGGGGATTACGCTCATCGTGTCGCCTCTCATTTCCTTGATGAAGGATCAGGTCGACTCGCTGGTCAACCAGCAGATTCCGGCGACGTATATTAACAGCCAGTGTTCCTTCGACGAGGCAAAGCAGCGCTTTGCGGCTATACGGGCCGGGCGGATCAAATTAGTATACGTGTCTCCGGAACGGCTGCAGAACGAATTCTTTTCGTCCTTCATGCAGACCATGCCGATTGCGATGCTCATCATCGACGAGGCCCACTGCGTGTCGCAATGGGGCCATGATTTCCGCCCGAGCTACTGCGCCGTGAAGGACTGGCTGGCTCAGCTGCCGCGTCGCCCTGTCGTCGGGGCCTTTACGGCAACGGCGACAGAAAAGGTCAAGACAGATATGATGAATTTGCTGGGGCTGAAGAACGAACGGGTATTTATCGGCGGCTTCGATCGGCCTAATTTATATTTCCGAGTCGTATCGCCGGTAGATAAGACGATGTTTATCCTGTCGTATTTGCAGCGGCACAAGCAAGACAGCGGCATCATCTATGCGGCGACGCGCAAGGAAGTGGAGCGGCTGTACGGCGAACTGCGCCGCCGGGGCATGCGCGTCGGCAAGTACCACGCCGGTATGAACGACGAGGCGCGGCGAAAGGCCCAGGACGATTTTACCTATGACAATGTCGACGTCATGGTGGCGACGAACGCCTTCGGCATGGGCATCGACAAGAGCAACGTCCGCTTTGTCATCCATTACCAGATGCCGAAAAATCTGGAAAGCTACTATCAGGAAGCAGGACGGGCCGGACGGGACGGCGGACCGGGCGAATGCATCCTGTTGTTCAGCCGGCAGGATATTATGATTCAGAAGTATCTCATTGAAATGTCTGTCCAGGATCCGCAGCAGCAGGATAAGGAGTTCCACATGCTGCAGCGCATGGTCCAGTATTGTGAGGGACGGCATTGCCTGCGCCGCTACATTTTAAAGTATTTCGGCGAAGAGCCGTCGTGGCAGCGCTGCGAAAAATGCGGCAACTGCGACCAGGAGACTGTAGAAGAAGACCGGACTTTTGAAGTGCGCAACATTTGTCAGTGCATCGACGAGCTGAAAGGGCGGTTTGGCCTGACGATGGTCTGCGATATCTTGAAGGGCAGCCAAAATGCCAAGGTCAAGCGCTACGGGTTCCAGAATAAATCGTCCTTCGGCCTGCTGCAGTCCTATTCGGGCCCGGAAATTCGCGATATGGTCAAGCAGACTGTCGAAGACGGATACTTAGAGCAATCGGAGGGAAAATATCCCGTCCTATCCCTGACCGCATCGGGACGGGATGTGCTGGCCGGCAACTGTCAGGTCGTACAAGCGCGGGTCGTCGCGCCGCCGGAAGCGGAAATCGACCTTCCGAAACGGCAGGTCAAAAAGAAATCTTCCGTTATCGACGAAGACGCCTTGCGGCCCTTATTTGACGCCTTGCGGGGCAGGCGCTACGAATTAGCGCAGCGCGAGCATATTCCGCCCTTTGTCATCTTTTCTGACGCGACGCTGTGGGAAATGGCGGCGCAGAAGCCCCTGAGCCTGGACGCCATGGCTCAGATCAAGGGCGTCGGCGATTTTAAGCTGAACAAGTACGGAAGCCAGTTTATTCACGTTATCGAATCGTACATACAGAACCAGAGGTGATACCCATGAGCACTGCAGATACGCAGTATTTAAATATTGTAGAAAACATTTTAGCACGGGGCTATTACGCCAACAACCGCACGGGCGTGCCGACGTATAAGCTGCCCCATCAAATCATGCAGTTTGATTTGGCTGAAGAATTTCCCATCTTGACGACGAAATTCGTCGCCTTCAAGACGGCCGTCAAGGAAATCCTTTGGATTTGGCAGCTTCAGAGCAACGACGTGCGGGAACTGCAGAAAATGAACTGCCACGTGTGGGACGAATGGATGCGGCCCGACGGCACCATCGGCAAAGCCTACGGCTATCAGATACGGAAGTACAAGCAGGTAGATAAGCTCCTCGACATGCTGCGCAACGATCCGCAGAACCGCCGCATGATCGTATCGCTGTGGAATATTGAAGACCTGCCGGATATGGCTCTGCAGCCCTGCGCCTTCCAGACTCTGTGGGATGTGACGGACGGCCGTCTGAACTGCATGCTCATCCAGCGCAGCGGCGACATGGGCTTAGGCGTGCCGTTCAACATGACGCAGTACGCCGTGCTGATTCATCTCATTGCCCAATCCGTCGGTTTGCAGCCGGGGTTGTTTACGCACGTCATCAACAACGCCCATATTTATGAAAACCACGTAGAAGCCCTCAAAACGCAGCTGGCACGCCGCAGCGAAGCCATGGATGCGCCGAAGCTCGTCATCGCCAAGGATATTACCGATTTTTACGCCTTTACGCCCGACGATATTGCACTGGACAATTACCGGCATTTAGGAAAGCTGCCCATGGAGGTGGCCGTGTAAATGATACATATGATTGCTGCCGTAGCCCGCGATGGGGGCATCGGCAAGGACAACGGCTTATTGTGCCATATTCCGGCTGATTTAAAGCGGTTTAAGGCGCTGACAATGGGACATACCATCGTCATGGGCCGCAAGACCTTTGAAAGCCTTCCGGGCCTGCTGCCGGGCCGGCCTCACGTCGTCGTGACGAGGCAGGCGGCCTATGAAGAGGCCCATGAAGGCATTCAGGTCTGCCATTCTGTCGGCGAGGCCTGCCGCCTCATGGACGGCGGCGAAGACTATTTCATCATCGGCGGCGCAGCCATGTACGAGGCGTTCATGGACAAGGCCGACAGCCTGTATTTGACCGAAATCGACGGCGTATTTCCCGCCGATACGTTTTTTCCGAAATTCGACGCGAGCCAGTGGCAGATTTGCGAGCGGGAAGAGCATACGGCCGAGGAAGGGAAGGGGCATGCCTTTGCGTTTGTCCATTATGTCAGAAAATAGATTACGAGGCGGCAGAGCGGCATCGCGGTGTTTCTGCAAAACTTCCTATTGAGAATGGTACTGAATCATAGTAAAATAGTACCAGAGCCTGCGTGCTGTAAGTTTATGATTTATAGGAGTGATGTATTGTGTTGCAAGAAGACATGCGCCGCCGTTTGTACGTATCGGCCATGCAGCGCGGAGCTGCTGTATACGCCGTCCTGCTGCTGCCCCTTGGCTATGTCATGCCGTCTTATTTGGCCTGGGAAAACGGGTTATTGGAAATGCTCCAAAACATCGTTTTATTTGGCAACATGTGTTTGGCTGCCTATTTTTTCCGCAAGACGGCGGGAACGGGAAGAAAATCCATTCATCGGCTGTGGCTGGCGGCAGCGGGATATTTTTTACTGCTTCTGGGGCGGGAGCTCAGCTGGGGACGAGTCTTTTTTTCGACGGGAATGGACAGCCACGGCCCGACCTTTGTGTCCATGAATTCGATTCCCGGCCATGAAATGATACACGCCGCCATCGGCATATACACGGCCATCGTATTTTGTTCTCTCGTCGCTTGTATGCCCTGGAAGAAAATTCTTCATGACATTCCCTTTCCTACCTTTTTATTCTGCATCTTGGCGGCAGCGGCCGTGCTGGCGTCGTGCGGCGATAAGGGCTTGCTGTTTCATTCGTATATGGACGCCAACGTGGAAGAATTATCGGAATTATTGGTATACCTCATTCATGGGTATTTTGCATGGTACTATTATGAATGGTTCCGGCGCCTGACGTAACAATAGCATATGTGGTTATAAGAAATATTGCATGCTGTTTGCCCCGGGCGGCGGTGCCTTGCCGTGCGGCGGCGGACTGTGTTATCCCCTATGCAGGGGCAGGATGCATTATAGGTTATGCCGTAAGTATATGGTATAATACAGCTATAAATTTGGTTGACATTACTTATCGGTTATGTTACACTAACACAAGAGCTAGAAGCTAGCTGGAATTGTTTTTTTAGGAGGATTTCGTTATGCACGGAAAAGTAAAATGGTTTAGCGCAGAAAAAGGTTATGGCTTTATTGAAAGAGAAGATGGCGGCGATGTATTCGTACATTTTTCGGCTATCCAGGAAGAAGGCTTCAAATCCTTGACAGAAGGTCAGGAAGTTGACTTCGAAATCGTTGATGGCGCTCGTGGACCTCAGGCTGCTAACGTAGTTAAAGCGTAATAGCGTTCACAAAACCAAGTTCATAAATCGACCTTTTAACCGGTGACCCTGTTGTTGCCGGTTTTTTATATGCCCGTGTGAAACCTGCTTTTCTATGGGAGCATAATCGGCATGACGGCGGCGAAGGCACTGCGCATATAGCCCAAAGAGCGTGCAATATGCTTTGACGGCATAAGGAAAGGGACAGGCGATTTTTACCCCTCATCGGTAAAAAATATACTGCAAAAAATATCTGCATATGGGATAATCGGCGTAATCATGCGAATTTACAGCGATATAACAATTTGCATGTGTATTAATTTGTATAAAATGTGCATAAAAACTTGAAAAGTTATACTGTCTGTGCTATGATATGCACAGACAGTATTGTTTTTCAAGTTTGGAGGATGCATAGAATGAAACACGCAAATAGCTTTGCTGAGTATACGGCAGATGAAATCAAAGGAATTTTGTTATTAGCCGAAAAAATCAAACAGAACCAGAAAGCCTATTCCCATATTCTGGAAGGCAAGAAATTATACACCTTGTTTGAAAAAACATCGAATCGGACCTACCTGTCCTTTGCCATCGGCATGGAAGAATTAGGCGGACGCCATTACAATCAGAAATGGGCGGACAGCAACTTCACCATTGGCGATTTGGGCAGCGAGGTAAAATATGTCTGCCGCAACGTCGACTGCATCATGGGCCGGTTTAAGAAAGCCGAAACGACGCATGGCTTTATGAAGAATGCTACCGTTCCGGTCATCAACGGCTGCGACAATACGTTCCACCCGACGCAGGCCTTGGCCGACATGCTGACCTTGTATGAAAAGACGGGCCGTTTTGACGTGAAGGTACTGTACATCGGCGCGAAAAACAATACGTACAATTCCCTGAGCGAAATCGTCGCCAAGCTGGGCGGCACGATGTACGGCTTGACGCCGTTCAGCCAGGTCATGGCCGTAGGCGGCGAATTTTACGATGAATTGAAGCAGACCGGCCATTATGTCGAAGTGCCGACGGATATTTCCCAGGCCGATTTGAAAAAAATCGTTGCCGGCGTAGACTGTGTATATACCGATACGTGGGTAGATATGGAATTTTTCACCAATCCCGAATATAAGGAAAAGAAAGAATCTATCATCAATATGATGATGCCGTACCAGATCAATGCGGACCTGCTCGAAGGGACGGATACGATGGTATTCCATGACATGCCGATCCATCCGGGCTTTGAAATTTCTCAGGACATCATGGAGGCGCATATGGAAACCATTCTCGACGAAGCGGAAAATCGCCGTCACGCCGAAAAAGGGCTGCTCGTATACTTGATTACAGGTACCTTAGACTGGTAAATTCTCGTATTAGACGATAAGAAAACACACCCGGCACAGCGCGTTTCAGGCGAAATCGCGCTGTACAGGGTGTGTTTGTATTTTACTGAGAGGAATGCTGTTCGGTCTGCTCTCCTTCTTCCTGAAGGCAGCGGCTGTACGCTGTCAGACGCTCTTCCAGCGTGCCCGTATGGAGCTCGAACAGGTGGTTGTCGTAGTCGTAAAAATAAAGGGAACGGCCCTCGCCGGGGATGCGGCTCCGCGACTCCCGCATGGGAACGCCGGCCTTCGTCAGCCGCTCTTTATAGGCTTCGAACTCGCCGTCGCTGATTTGAAAGGCAATGTGGTTGTACGTCTGTTCCGGCAGGGACGGCCCTTCCATGATGACGATCCATAAGGCGCCGACGAGGAAAAATCGTTCCCGCGACAGGGAAAAGGTACGGCTGCCGCTGTCGTAGACGATGCGGGCAGAAAAGATGGTCTGGAAAAATTCTGTCGCTTTGTCCAGATCCTGAACGATGAATGTCATGTGGCTGATGCCGGAAATCATAGGCGATCCCTCCTGAGTGAGTTTGCTTTACTATACCATGACCGATAGAGACGCACAAGGGAAGAAGGTCGTTTTATTTTCGAAAACGGTCTCGACAAGACGGAGCGTTTTTGATAGTGTATATATGAATCTTTTAATAGGATATAGAGGGGGATATTGCATGAGAATTTTAGTGGCAATGGAAGTCCATGAAGAACATAAGCGTTGGATCGAAGACGCCGCGCAGGGTCATGAAGTCATATATTGGCCTGTCAAGGGATTGGTCAGCGCCAGCGTATCGGAAGAAGAATTGGCCAAGGCCGACGTCGTCATCGGCAACGTCGTGCCCGCCCAGCTGCGCCATGCCCGCAGGCTGCGCTGGCTTCAGCTCAGCAGCGCCGGCGCCGACGCCTACTGCAAGGACGGCGTCATGCCTGACGGAGCGGCCCTTACGAACGCGACAGGCGCTTTCGGCCTGGCCATAGCGGAGCATATGACGGCGTTGGTCTTCGCCATGATGAAAAAGCTGTACCGATATTACGACAATCAGAAAGACGCTAATTGGCGCGATGAAGGCCAGGTAGAGTCGGTATACGGAAAAACGGTTCTAGTTATTGGATTCGGTGATTTGGGCCGCCAGTTCGGAAAGCGTATGAAGGCTATGGGGGCTCATGTCGTCGGCATGCGCCGACGCAGCGGTGACGTGCCGCCTGAAGCCGATGAAATGGGTACGATGGACAAGCTGGACGAGTATCTGGCCAAGGCGGATATCATAGCGTCGTGCCTGCCAAATACGCCGGAAACGTATCATTTGTATACGAAGGAACGCTTCGACGTCATGAAGAAAGGCGCCTATTTTATCAACGTCGGCCGGGGCAGCAACGTCGTGCAGGACGATTTATGCGCCGCTGTCCGCAGCGGTCACTTGGCCGGCGCTGCCGTTGACGTGACGGAACCGGAGCCGCTGCCGGCAGACAGCCCGATGTGGCACACACCGGGGCTTTACGTTACGCCGCACGTATCGGGCGGATATCATTTGCAGGCTACGCACGACAACATTGTCCGCATTGCCGCCGCCAACCTACGCCGTTTCTTAGCCGGAGAGCCGCTGGAAAACGTCGTCGACTTCGCCACAGGATATAAGAAATAAGAGGAAGCACATGAGAAAACCCGCAGTAACGCGAGATAGTATTCGCTGTTACTGCGGGTTTTTCGGCCGAATGATGGGTATCGTTTGACTTCCCTTATCGGTAAAGACCGCCGTCCCGTTCGTCGTGTCGATGAGGGTGGCTTTGAAAGCCGCTGTCCGTTCCTGCGGAATTTGCAGGGTAAAGGTTACGGTGTCGGAAAAGGCCCGGTCGGCGACGAGAATATCGAAGGACGGAGCCATCCGTTCCAGCGTGCTGACGAAGGAGTAGGCGACGGTGACTCCGGCAATGTCATAGGGCTTGTAATCGGCGATATCCGCTGCCTGAAGCCCTAGGATGACGGCGTGGCTGTAGGCCCGGATCAGGCCGCTTGCGCCGAGCTTGACGCCGCCGAAGTAGCGCGTGACGACGACGACCGTATTGGTAACGCCGCTTTTTTTCAGCGTTTCCAGCATGGGCCGTCCGGCCGTACCCGACGGCTCCCCATCGTCGCTCGATTTCTGCAGCGCGCCGTCTATACCGATTTGGTAGGCGTAGCAATTGTGATTGGCGTCCCAGTACTGCTTGCGCAGCTCTTCGATGCGCGCCGCCGCTTCGGCTTCGCTGCGGACCTCCGTCAACGTCGCGATGAAGCGGGATCTTTTTACGATGTATTCCGTTTCGGACCGGCCGTATACGGATGTGATAAAAGAAGTAGCCATAGATATCTGTCCTTTGCACTATACTTTTCTCTTATCATATCGCATTTGGCGGCGTTTGACAAAGGGGAAGGGCTATTTCCGCACCGTTAGGTCTTCGATGTTCAGCAGCGTTTCGATGGCTTGCTACTGCGATTGCGGCAAGGCGTGGATTGCACGGATGATGCGGCTGTCCTTTTCGGAAATAGAGGCGCAGTACTGACAGTCTGATTCGGTTTCCTTATCATCCTGACAGAACATTCCCGGCCTGCCGACTAAGATGCAGATGGGGATTTGGAAAAAGTCGGCCATTCGCAGCAGTACGGAAATGTCGGGGGAATACAAGCCCGTTTCCCATGAATATACGGCTTGCTTGGACATACCGAACAGCGCGCCGAATTCCGTCTGCGTCAATCCTTTTTTCTTGCGGTAATACCTGATTTCTTGTCCTAGTGTCATAATGTAATCTCCCAGTGTGAACAAATGATACGTTATAGTGTACTGCCCTTATTATAAGGTGAATATAAATGCAAGTCAATACAAGAATTGCATATTTCTCAATCTTGTCAAAAAATATCTGAATATTTAAAAGGTAAGATAAATTCTATTACTGCAACTATTTATACTCAAATCATACAATATGCATAAATATGAATAAAAATTCTACAAATGCGGCATAAATACTGGGAATATTGATAATAAAATATTATATATACGATAAATATAATATTATATATACGATAAATATAATTTATATTGAAAAGAAAGTATATACTAAATCATGGAGGGCTTTTTGGTCAGCCGCGCCCATTAGTTCCCTGGCAGAGTGCATGGCCAGGATCGGAATGCCGACATCCATGGTTCGGATCGGAAGCTTGGCTGATAAGAGGGAGCCGAGGGTCGATCCGCCGGGCATGTCGGAGCGATTGACGAACCGCTGGCAGGGAATATGGGCCCTGCGGCATAAGGCGACGACAGCGGCTGCCGCTTCGGCGTCGCCGGCGTAGGACTGACTGGCCGCTGTCTTGAGGGCGACGCCCTGGCCGAGGCGGGGCATGTTGGTAAGGTCGCACTTTTCCGGTACGTTGGGATGCATGGCGTGGGCGACGTCGATGGACAGGATGAAGGCGTCGGCCGCGTCGATGCGATACTCCCGGCGCGTATAGCCTAGGGAGGCGTAGAGTTCTTCCAACAGGGCGGGGAAGGCTTGAGACAAGGCGCCCTGCTTCGTCCGGCTGCCCACCTCTTCATTGTCGAACAGGGCGACGACGTGGAGGCCGTCGTGCTCCTGGCTTCGGACCAGACTGTCGATGCAGGCGTAGGCCGACGTCAGGTTATCGAGACGGGGCGAAGAAATGAATTCGTTTTTCAGGCCCATCAGGCAGCCTTCTTCGTACAGGTATATCGTAAGGTCGTAAGATAAAATATCTTCGGGCCGGCAATGGCATTCGTCGGCGAGAAATTGGAGAAAATAGGAGGCGTTGTCGTCCGGACCCGTCAATGTCATGAGGGGCAGCATGTCCTTTTGGGGATTCAGGGCGATGCCGTCGTTGACATGGCTGTTCATGTGTATGGCCAGGCGAGGGATCGTCAGCAGGGGTCGTCCGGCGTCGATCAGATGTACTGCCGGCTTGAAGGGATCGCCGCTGGCTGCTGCTACCTTTCCGGCCAGGGAGAGGGGTCTGTCGAGCCACGATTCGCGAATCATGCCTCCGTAAATTTCGACGTTAAGCTTTCCATAGCCCTGTTGTGACAGCGCTGCCGCCGGTTTGACGCGAAGACAGGGGAAATCCGTATGGGCTGCGGCAATGCGCAGATTGGCCCGCGGGTTAGGGCCAATCGTAAAGGCGATGAGGCTGGAATCATAAAGGGAAATGTAGTATCCCTGGCCAGATTCCAGCTGCCAGGGCTCATTCCAGCGAAGCTCCCGGAACCCTGCTTCCTTCAGGATGGCCATGCCGGCCTTTACAGTATGATAGGGCGAGGTAGCTTGGCTGATAAAATGCAGCAGGCGCTGCGAAAGATTCATGTCAGAGTATGTCATAATCGTACCGTCCTTTTCTGGAAAACTAGTATATCTTGGTATTTATTATAGCATACCTGAAAATATGCGTTTAGGAAGGACATTTGCACGAAGAAGCATGACGATTATAGGCTGAAACAGAGGCTTTCAGGAATTGCATGCCTTTGGCTGTCTTTAATGGAATTATGCATTGGGTTTAAATAAATAAATTTAACAAAAGATATTTCTTTAAAAATATCAAATAATAGGCAGATATACATTGACATAAGTAAAGAGGGAAGTTTATAATAAATATTGTAATTTGAAGTATGCGAAAAAGGTATACTGAACGAAAAGCATGCAATGTGTAACGGCAGTGTATTTTCCTGACGAACAGCCGTTTCAGGACATATGCCGCCGGAAATTTATGATGACAGAGGTGACGTAGTATGAGTGAACAAAATGCGAAAGTCGTTCATGAAGATTTGAACCGCGGCCTGCAGGAAAGGCATATCCAGCTGATTTCCTTTGGCGGGGCCATCGGCGTCGGCTTGTTCTTAGGGTCGGCGTCGGCTATTGAAAAGGCAGGCCCGGCTGTCGTTGTAGCCTATATTATCTGCGGCTTGGCTATTTTCTTCGTCATGCGGGCTATGGGCGAAGTCGTCGTCGAATATCCCGTGTCGGGCTCCTTCAGCGCCCATGCCTATCAATTCTTAAATCCTTTGGCCGGATATATTTCCGGGTGGAATTACTGGTATTTCTGGATCGTTACCTGCATGGCTGAGATTACGGCTGTCGGCGTGTACATGCATTTCTGGTATCCCGATTTGCCCCAGTGGATATCCTGCCTGGCTGCTTTGGCTATTATGACCTGCGCCAATTTGATTTCCGTCAAAGCATATGGAGAATTTGAATTCTGGTTTGCCCTTATTAAGATTATTACCATCATCTTCCTTATCATTACGGGCGGCGCCATGATTTTCTTCGGCTTCGGAAACAACGGCGTGGCTGTCGGTCTCAGCAATCTGACGGCGCACGGCGGCTTCTTCCCCAACGGCTGGGAAGGCGTGTTCGGCACGCTGGTCATGATTTCCTTTGCCTATGTCGGCATCGAGGTCATCGGCGTGACGGCCGGCGAAGCCCACAATCCGGCGAAGACCTTGTCCGGCGCAATCGACAAGGTGCTGTATCGAATCCTTTTGTTCTACGTGCTGGCCTTATTGGTCATCATGGCTATTTATCCCTGGAACCAGCTCGGTCATCAGGGAAGCCCCTTTGTCATGGTATTTGAAAAATTAGGCATCAGCAGTGCGGCTCACATCATCAATTTCGTCGTCATTACGGCGGCCCTGTCTTCGTGCAACTCCGGCATTTACAGTACGGGACGCATGCTGTACAACCTGTCCCTGCAGGGGAAGGCTCCCAAGTCGCTGAGCGTCGTCAGCTCTCATAAGGTGCCGTACCGCTGCATACTCGTATCCGTATTGTTCATGCTTATCGGCGTCGCCATGAACTATTTCCTGCCGGCGCAGGTATTCGTCATCGCTACGTCCATCAGCTCCTTCGCCTGCATGATTACGTGGAGCCTTATCTTGTTCAGCCAGATGAGCTACCGCAAATCGCTGAGTCCGGAACAGCGGAAATCTATTCGCTATAAAATGCCCTTATCGCCGTATTCCAATTATTTCGCCCTCCTCTTTTTCATCGTCGTCGTTATCTCAGCGGCCTTCGACGCCACGACGCGCATCGCTATTTTTGCGACGATCGTGTGGGTAGCGGCCTTGCTGCTCGTCTACTACGGCACGGGCGTCCATAAGGCGGAAAAAATCCGTTTCGAGCATTATAAGGGAGACGCCGTGGACCCGTCTAACCGGTAGACCCGCATCTTGAAAAAGACGATAGCGTGCAGTATAGTTATAATAGTGGAAATAATATAAGCAATGTATGGGAAGCAGTGGCCGGTCAGACGACTGGCGGCTGCTGTTCCTGTTTAGACAGGATGGTGATAAACTGTGGATGTACTGGAATTAACGGAGCATTTTACGAAACGGCCTGTGTGGGCCCAAATTGATTTAGACGCGGCGGCGTATAATATGCGGCACATTCGTCAGGCTGTCGGGCCGGATACGCTGATTACATCCGTCGTCAAGGCCAACGCCTACGGTCACGGTGCGGTAGAGCTGGCGAAGGTGTTTTTGGAAAACGGGGCGGATCGGCTGGCCGTTGCCTGCGTCAGCGAGGCTGTAGAATTGCGGCGGGCCGGCATTACGGCGCGCATCGTCATCCTGGGCCATACGGATGGCCGCCGGGCGCGGGACGTCGTGCTGTACGGCATTGACGCCGCTGTATTTCATTATCAGGATGCGGTCCTGTTTTCCGAAGAAGCGCAGCGGCAGAATCAGACGATACACGTCCATATCGCTGCCGACACGGGCATGGGACGCATCGGCTACAGGCCCTGCGAAGAAAGTATTGCAGAAATCAAGCAGATTGCAGCCTTGCCCAATGTAGCCATTGAGGGGCTGTTTACGCATTTTGCCGTCGCCGATATGGACGGAGACGAGTCAGTCGGCTATACGAAAAAGCAGTATGAAACCTTTGCCTGGTTCTGCCGGCGTCTGGATGAAGAAGGCGTTCACGTCAACGTCCGCCATTGCTGCAACAGTGCCGGCACGGCAGTATATCCCGATTTCCGCTGCGATATGGTGCGGCCCGGCATCATCCAGTACGGGTACAATCCGTCCGACGAAGTGGCGGTGCCGTCCTTTACGCCTCGGCCGGTCATGTCCCTGCGGTGCTGCGTGACCCACATCAAGACGATTGAACCAGGCGATACGGTCAGCTATGGCCGTCACTTTACGGCAAAGCGGCCGACGGTCATTGCGACGCTGCCTCTGGGCTATTCCGACGGCTATCCCCGCGTATTGTCCAATCGGGCTGAAGTCCTCATCCATGGACGGCGGGCCCGGCAGGTCGGCAATATCTGCATGGATCAGTGCATGATCGACGTGACCGGCATTCCCGACGTTCAAATCGGCGACGAAGTCGTGTTGTTCGGACAGCAGGGCGGCGAAGAGATTCCTTTGGAAGAAATCGCCGGATTGATCGGCACGATAGATCATGAAATCCTCTGCAATATTAACCGCCGCGTCCCCCGCGTATATATTCAAGGGGGAAAGGTCGTTAAGCGCGTAGAGTATCTATTTGAATAAGCTTGGCAGCAGGCCGTCGAGAGCTCGCTGCCGTAATACAAGTTCTCATATAGGCGCGGCAGGACGTACGTTGATTTGTACGGACTGCCGGGTCTATTTTTTGTTGCTTATTCTGCGGCCCCTATGGTATTATATAATGTAAACCTCAATGGGGCATAATTGTCGTAACGCAAGCCCCGATGGAGGGTTATTGCAGATATATTCATGGAAACGGAGAGAACCTGCATTGGATATTATAGAAAATAAATTTTACTTTTTGCTGACATATGGATGTCAGATGAACGAGTCCGACAGCGAGCGCTACGCCGGCCAGCTGGAATCGCTGGGATATCGCAGGACGGAAGACATGGATATGGCCGACGTCGTCCTGCTCAACACCTGCTGCGTCCGCGAGACTGCCGAAGGAAAGATCCTGGGAAAAATCGGCGAGCTCAAGCACGTCAAGCAGCATAATCCGAATCTCATCATCGCCGTCGCTGGCTGCATGGCCCAGGAATGGCAGGACCGCCTGTTTGAACGGGCGCCGCACATCGATTTGGTCATCGGCACGCATAATATACACAAGCTCGTCGAGCTCATTCGGGAACGGCAGGCCACGTCGGGCCATTATTTAGAAGCCGACATGACCATGCCGGCCTTTCACGATTTGCCGACGGTGCGCACGTCCGACCTCAAGGCGTGGGTGTCGATCATGTACGGCTGCAACAATTTCTGCTCCTACTGCATCGTGCCCTACGTGCGGGGCCGCGAAGTAAGCCGGCCCATTGCCGACATCGTCAGAGAAATTGAGGAAATTGCCAAAGAAGGTTATAAGGAAATTACCCTGCTGGGGCAAAACGTCAATTCGTACGGGCTGGACTTAAAGGACGGTACCGATTTTTCATCCCTTCTCCAGGCCGTCGACCGCATCGACGGCATCGAACGGGTGCGGTACATGACCAGCCATCCCAAGGATATGACCTTTGCCATGATCGATGCCATTGCCGACAGCCAGAAGGTCGTCAACCACATGCACCTTCCAATTCAGAGCGGCTCCGACGAGCTGCTGAAAAAAATGAACCGGGGCTATACGGTAGACCAATATATGGAACTGGTAGAATACGCCCGCAAGCGCATCCCCGACCTGGTTCTGACGACAGACATCATCGTCGGGTTCCCCGGCGAAACGGAAGAAATGTTTTGCCAGACTCTGGATCTGCTGAAACGGGTTCAGTACGACATGGCTTACACCTTCATTTATTCGCCCCGCACGGGAACGCCGGCAGCCAAGATGGATCATCAGATTCCCCAGGAGGAAAAGAGCCGCCGCCTGCAGCGCCTCATGGATGTGCAGAACGTGTACAGTCTGCAGCTGAATCAGGCTATGGAGCATAAGGAATACGAAGTCATCGTCGAAGGGCCGACTAAAAACGACGAAAACCACTGGTTCGGCCGGACGACGGGCAATAAGATGATTATATGGGAACACGACGGGTCCGCAGCCATAGGCGACACCGTAAAGGTTGCCGTCGATAAGGGGCAGACCTGGGTATTGAAAGGACATTTAATTCATTAAGGAGGCAGCGCGTTGGCTGATACAGTAAAGTTGACTCCTATGCTTAAGCAGTATTTGGAGGTCAAGGCTCAATGTCCGGATAAGATATTGTTTTTCCGGCTTGGCGATTTTTATGAAATGTTTAACGACGACGCTTTGACGGCATCGCGGGAATTGGATTTGACGCTGACCGGACGGGGCGTCGGAAATAAGGAACGGGTTCCCATGTGCGGCGTGCCCTTCCACTCGGCCGACACCTATATCGAGCGGCTGGTCCACAAGGGCTATAAAGTGGCGATCTGCGAGCAGATGGAGGATCCGAAGACGGTCAAGGGCATCGTCAAGCGCAAGATCATCAAGGTCATCACGCCGGGGACGATTACCCTGGAAAACGCCGTAGCCTCGAAGAAGAACAACTATATCAGCTGCGTCTGCGCGCGCGACACGTCGATTGCCGTCGCCCTGATGGACGTGACGACGGGAGAATGCCTGTGGTCCCTATGCAATGCCGGCGCCATGGACGACGTGCTGTTTGATATTTTTTCGGTATATGAGCCGAGCGAGCTCATATACGCCCATATGGACGAATACATGGACGCCGTCCAGGCTTATCTGCGCAGCCGGCTGGCCCAGTGCGCAGTGACGCCCTTTGCCGCCGACGACGCCGTCGACTACGAAGCGGTCGCAGTCCGGTATTTTGGGGCGGAAGCGGTAGAGGAAGCGAAGGGAGCGGCGGCCTGCATCGGCATGCTCCTGACCTATGTCGGCGAAGTCATGCAGTCCGATATCGGCCATATCAACTCGCTGGAACGTATTGACAACGAGCGTCGCCTGGTTATCGACGCCGCCAGCCTGCGCCATCTCGAAATTACGCAGAACGTCCGCGACGGCGGCCGCAAGGGCACGCTCCTGTCGATTTTGGACAAGACGAAGACCGCTATGGGCGGCCGGCTGCTGCGCAAGTGGCTGGAAGCGCCTCTGGTGCGCATGGCCGATATTACGATGCGGCAGGATGCCGTCGAAGAGATTCTCAGTCATGAAATCATGCGGCAGGACCTGGCCGATACGATGGACCGGATTTACGATTTCGAACGCATCTTGACCCGCATCGAAACGGGGACGGCCAGCCCGAAGGACCTGGTGGCTCTGCGGGAATCTCTGGCGGCAATACCGCAGCTCCGGCACATCCTGGAGCAGGCCGATGCGGACCTGCTCAAGCGCCTGTGCGGCCGGATTCAGACGCACGACGATATGTACGGCCTACTGTGCCGCAGCATCAAGGACGAGCCGGGACTGGTTATCCGCAACGGCGGCGTCATCCGCGACGGCTATTCGGCCGAACTCGACGAAATCCGCTCTATCGCCGCCAACAGCAAGGCCTATTTGAAGGAGCTGGAAGAGCAGGAAAAAGAAAAGACGGGTATCAAGATGAAAATAGGCTATACGAAGGTATTCGGCTATTACTTTGAAATTTCCCACGCCAATACGAAGCCTATTCCCGATTATTACGTGCGCAAGCAGACGCTGGTCAACGCCGAACGGTACATCACGCCGGCGCTGAAGGAGTTTGAAGTCAAGGTGCTGACGTCGCAGGAACGGATGCTGGAGCTGGAATACCAGCTTTTCGGCCAGCTCCGCAGGGACATACAGGGCCATATCCGGGAAATGCAGCAGACGGCCCGGGCCATTGCTCGTGTCGACTGCCTGTACAGCCTGGCCTGCGCCGCCCATGACAACCACTATATACGGCCGGGCCTGAATACGAAGCAGGCCGTGCAGATCAAGGACGGACGCCATCCGATTATTGAAAAATTCCTGAAGGACGAGCTGTTCGTGCCGAACGACGTGACGCTGAACCACAGCAGCCATGAAATCCTGGTCATCACCGGCCCGAATATGGCCGGCAAGTCGACGTACATGCGGCAGGTTGCCGGCCTGGTACTCATGGCTCAGACCGGCTCGTTTATCCCGGCCCGAGAGGCGTCTATCTGCCCGGTGGACCGTATTTTCACCCGCATCGGCGCCAGCGACGATATCCTGAGCGGTCAGAGCACCTTTATGGTAGAAATGAAAGAGGTATCCTATATTTTAAGCCACGCGACGGAGCGCAGCCTCCTCGTCCTCGACGAAATCGGCCGGGGCACAAGTACCTTTGACGGCATGTCCATTGCCCGGGCCGTCATCGAGTATTGCCTGAAGCACATCCACGCCCTGACGCTTTTCGCCACTCATTACCACGAATTGACCGACATGGCCGATACGTCGGAAAAGATAAAGAACTACACCGTGGCCGTAAAGGAACGGGGCAAGAACATAAAATTTTTGCGGCGTATCATTCCCGGCGGCGCCGACCGCAGCTACGGCCTGCACGTAGCCCGGCTGGCCGGCCTTCCCGAAAGCCTGCTGAAGCGGGCTGACGTCATCCTGTCGGAGCTGGAGTCCCAGGGAGCCGTGGCGACGCCGGTGCCTAAAAAAGAAAGCCGTCCGCCGGCGGACAGCCTGTTTACCGACCCCGTGCTGAAGCGGCTGCTCTCCGTCGACGTGTCGAGTATGACGCCCATTGAAGCGATTTCATTTCTCTACTCCTTGCAGAAAGAAGCTAAAGAAGGGAGCGGCATGAATTGAGTTCTATTATAAATTTGCTTGACGAGGCGACGCGCAATAAAATTGCCGCCGGCGAAGTCGTAGAGCGGCCGGCGTCGTGCGTCAAAGAATTGGTGGAAAACGCCATCGACGCCGGCGCGTCGGCTATCGAAGTGGAAATAGCCGACGGCGGCCAGTCGTACATGCGCGTTACCGACGACGGCTGCGGCATGAGTCCCGAAGACGCGCGCAAGTGCATTATTCGCCATGCGACGAGCAAGATCAGCGCTGTTGAAGATATCTTTGCCATCAGCTCGCTGGGGTTCCGCGGCGAAGCCGTACCCAGCATCGCCGCCGTATCGCATATGCAGATTACGACGCGCCGGCCCGACGACGACTTTGCTACGCATCTCCTTCTCGACGGCGGCGAAATTACCAGCGAAGACCAGATCGGCGCGCCTGTAGGCACGACGATGGAAGTGAGCGATTTATTTTACAATACGCCGGCCCGCCGCAAATTTTTGAAAAGCGAGCGAACGGAAAGCTCCAAGATCAGCGAAATGATTACCAAGCTGGCCTTATCGCATCCGTCCATTGCCTTTACCTTTACGAATAACGGCCGGACGACGCTGCATACGGGCGGAGGCGGCGAGCTGAAAGAAACGATAGCCAATATTTACGGCGCGGCGCTGGCGAAGGAAATCTTCTCCATTTCCCATGACGACGGCGACATCGCCGTCGAAGGCTACGTAGGCAAGCCGTCGGTATTAAAGAGCACGCGGGCCTGGCAAACCTGCATCGTCAACGGCCGCATCGTGCACAATCCCCTCATATTTAAGGCCGTGGAAAACGCCTATCATGCCATGCTGCCCAAATCGGGCTATCCCTTCGCCATGATTCACATTCACATGGACCCGGCGGCGGTAGACGTCAACGTCCATCCGGCCAAGACGGAAATAAAATTTGCCGACGAACAGGCCGTGTATCGGGCCGTATACCACAGTATCATTACGGCCCTGGTAGCCCAGGAAAAGCCGGAAGACATTGCGACGAACATCGATATGCCGCCGCAGCAGATACAGCGCAGGGAAGCGGAGGAAGAGTCGTTGGAGCTGAAAGAGCAGGCGGCGGCTCCGCCGGCACAAGCCCAGGAACTTCCCTTTGAGGACCTTTCGCCCCTGCCGCAGCGGCGCGCCGACGCCGTACAAGAACCGAGGCGTATGCCCGTGTGGGAAACGAGAGACGTCGTGACTCCCGTATACAGCCGTCAGGACGAGACGATTGCACAGCGGCCGTCCCATGCATACGAGCCCTCCCGGTCTTCAGCTGACGAGTGGGAAAGCTTTAGCCGCGAACTGGCATCGAAGGGACAGACGGCGCAGGACGACGCGCCGGTCATTACCTTCGACGGCGACGAAGACGTATTTATTCCTCTGGGCGAGGTGGCCGACTGCTTCATTATCGCCAAGAAGGGCCAGGATTTGTACATCATAGACCAGCATGCGGCGCATGAACGGATACGATACGACAAATTCTGCCGGCGGGCGGAGAAAATGCCCAGCCAGCAGCTGCTGACGGCAGAATTCGTGGAAGTCGATAGCGACGACATGACCTTGCTCCTGGAACGGCCGGACGTATTCGCCGACCTGGGCTATGCCTATTCCGAGGCGGGGCCGTCGACGCTGCGCATGGAAGAGGTGCCCTGCGACTTGCCGACGAGCCAGATAGCCGATTCTCTCGAAGATATCTGCCGGGCTCTTCACGAAAACGACGCCGTGGACAAGGCGGCGCTGCGCCATCGTTCCCTGGCGTATTTGTCGTGCCACGGCGCGATCAAAGCCGGCGACGCGCTGAATATCCGCCAGATGAAGCAGCTGCTGGAAGACTTATTCCATACGGATAAACCCTATGTATGCCCGCATGGCCGGCCGATTATCGTGCGCTTTACGCCGGACGAGCTGGCAAAATTATTCAAACGGACGTAGCGATGGAAAAAATATATGTAACGCCTTCGCTGAAGGCAAAAAATACGTTGACCAAGAAAGCCCGCGTCTGGGCCGATGAAATCGGCGCCGCCTTCGTGCCGCGCCGGGGCCGGACGATGGAAGAATTGCAGGCTGCGTACGGAGAAGATATCCTCGTGTATACGTCGCGGGGGCCGCAGCTCAAGAGGGCTGAGGGCACTCACTTTTTCAGCCTGAATATGGCGGAGCTCCGCATTCAGCATATTCGAAGGGGGCAGACAGATCATCTGCTCGAAGCTATCGGAGCGGAAGGGCCGATACGGCTTCTCGACTGCACCTGCGGCTTTGGCGCCGACGCGATTACGGCGTCTTTTGCCCTGCCGACAGGGTCTGTCGTCCATGGGCTGGAAGCGTCACCGCTGCTGGAAGCCGTGACAGAGTGGGGCTGCCGCTATTTTTGTCATGAACAGGACGATGTGACGGCGGCCTTGCGGCGCGTCCAGGTGCGGAGAGGAAATTATAAGGATTATTTAGAAGACGAGTCGGCCCCTCCGTACGACGTATTGTATTTTGATCCGATGTTCAGCCGGCCCGTGGCGTCGAGCTGCCAATTCCAGCCCGTGCGGCCTATTATGGATCACGAGCCGCTGACGGTGGAATCCCTGCGGCTGGCAATCAAAAAAGCGCGGCGGCGCGTCGTCGTCAAGGGCCGGTATTTCCGCGAGCTGGAACAGGCGTTTCCGCAGATGAAGCGGTACGGCGGCAAATACAGCCGCGTCGGCTACGCCGTCTTAGACGGGGAGGCATAAATGGAGAAAGTAATTGCAATTATCGGCCCGACGGCCGTCGGCAAGACGGCCCTGAGCTTTTCCCTGGCCGAACATTTTCATACGGAGCTCATTTCCGGCGATGCCTATCAGATTTACAAGCGCATGGACATCGGTACGGCCAAGCCGACGGCCGGCGAGCTGCGCCGTTATACCCATCACCTCGTCGACATCGCCGAGCCGGACGAGCCCTATTCGGCGGCCTTGTTCTGCCAGATGGCCCGGAAGGCTATTTCCGACGTAGCGGCGAAGGGGAACATCCCCATTCTCGTCGGCGGTACGGGACTGTATGTCCAGGCCTTGCTGGAAGGCTACAGCTTTGACAGCTCCGGCGCCGACGAGGCGCTGCGGCAGAAGGCCAGAGAGCGTATCGCCGCATTGTCGGAAGTCGAGCTGAAATCCTACATTATGGAGCAGACGGAGTGGCAGCCTGCGGACTGGCATGAATTGTTGTCGAATACGAACCGCCTCGTGCGCCTCATGGCGGCGATTGAAAGGGGCGAAGGCCGGCAGCTCGTGCGGGCCGGAAAGGCGGAAGGCCTTGTGTACGACGCCTTCGTCGTCGGCTTGTCCCTGCCGCGAAGCGAATTGTACGAGCGCATTGAACGGCGCGTCGATTTGATGCTGGAAGCAGGTTGGCCCGAAGAGGTCAAGGGGCTGCTGGACGCCGGCGTATCGCCTCAGTGCCAATCCATGAAGGCCATCGGCTACGAAGAACTGGCATTGTACGCCCAGGGAACGATGACGCTGGCAGATGCGGCGGAGCGCATTAAGATACGGACACGGCGCTTTGCCAAACGGCAGATGACCTGGTATCGCCGTATGCCCTATATACGCTGGTTTGAAAAAGAACAGTACCCTTCGGAAGCAGCGCTGGCCGACGACGTCATCGCCTGGATCGAAGGCAGATAATATATACCTATTGTGAAAACAAATTAGAATCGTTCCTGCAAAGAGCAAAGACAGGATGCAGGGAACGCAGCAGGAGAAAGGATCTGAGTTTTTGTCTATCGATTTGGAACATATCAGAAAGCAGGCTATGGTGGCCTGCGCCGCTCAGTTTGAACGGATTGACGCGATTTGCCTGCATAACACGCAGAAGGTACTGCAGGCGTATAGAGAGTGCCAGATCTCGTCCTATCAGTTTGCCGGCACGTCCGGATACGGATACAGCGACATGGGACGGGAAAAGCTGGACGAAGTATTCGCTCACGTATTTAAGGCGGAAAAAGCCCTTGTACGGCCCCATTTCGTATCGGGGACGCACGCCCTGGCTACGGTGCTGTGTGCTCTCCTGCATCACGGCGATACGATGATATCCCTCATCGGCGCGCCGTACGATACGATGCAGAGCGTTATCGGCTATGCCCATGAAACCCCGCATTCCCTGAAAGAAAAAGGCGTAATATATGATGAGGTATCTCTGAAGGACAACACCTATGATCTGGATGGCATCAGGGAAAAAGTAGCGGCAGCACAGCCCAAGCTGGTGTTGATTCAGCGTTCTCGCGGCTACAGCACACGAGCATCTTTAAAGATTTCTGATATTCGCGAAATCATCCGGACTGTCAAAGCCGTAAGTCCGCAGACGATCTGCTTCGTCGACAACTGCTACGGTGAGTTCGCTGCTGAAGAAGAACCGATCGAAGCCGGTGCAGATATCATTGCCGGTTCGCTCATCAAAAATCCTGGCGGAGGCATCGCGCCGACAGGCGGTTACATTGCCGGCCGGGAAGATTTGGTCTCGGCGGCGGCGGACTATTTGACGGCGCCGGGGCTGGGCGACGAGCTCGGCTCCTATGCGGCGGGCTACCGCCTGTTCTTCCAGGGATTTTTCATGGCTCCCCACGTGACGGCGCAAGCCATTAAAGGGGCCGTTTTCGCGGCGGCCGTCTTCGCCCAGCTGGGATTTAAGGTATCGCCGCTGCCGGAAGAAGAACGGTACGACCTGATTCAGACGATTTACCTGGAAAACGAACAGAATATGTGCCTGTTCTGCCAGGGAATTCAGTCCTTCTCTCCTGTCGATGCCCACGTTACGCCGATTCCCGACGACATGCCCGGTTATGCCGACAAGATCATCATGGCTGCCGGCGATTTCGTGCAGGGCTCGTCCATTGAATTATCGGCTGACGGCCCCATTCGCGAGCCCTATATGATTTATCTCCAAGGGGGCATCGTCTTTGAGCACAACGTATTGGCCGTCATGAGCGCTGCCAAATACATCAGCGACCATGCCGAAGGAGACGCCCATGATTAAGGAAGTCCTCGTCGTCGAAGGCCGTTCCGACGTGGCCCGCATTCAGGCCAGCGGCATCGACGCCGACATGATTACGACCGATGGATTTAACCTGCGCCCGGATACGATCCGGCAGATACAGTATGCCTATGAAAAGCGGGGCATCATCATCCTGACCGACCCGGACAGCGCCGGTGAGCGCATCCGCAAGTATTTGACCGAGCGCTTTCCCGACGCCAAGCACGCCTTTATTCCCCGCAAGGACGCCATCGCCAACGGCGACCTGGGCGTAGAACAGGCGTCGCCCGAAGCGATTCGCCTGGCCTTGGAAAAGACGCGCTGCGCCGTGTACGAGCCGGAAGAACAGTTTACGATGGCCGACGTCGTATTGGCTGATTTGAACGGCTCTCCCGAAGCGGCGGACCGCCGGGCTGCCGTCGGTGCTATTCTCGGCATCGGTTACGGCAACGCCAAGCAATTTTTAAAGCGCCTCAATCACTACGGCGTTACCCGCGCCGAATGGGAAGAGGCCCTCGCCAAGATAGAGGAGGTAGACGACAGTGAAAGACGTTGATTTGTCTAATCCCGACGTAGTCCGCTACGTCGTCAATCGCTTCGGCCTGCGCATGAATAAGAAGCTGGGCCAGAATTTTCTCATCCGCCATGCTGTCGTCGATGATATCGCCGCGGCGGCGGAGCTCAAGCCCGGCGATCCCGTACTGGAAATCGGGCCGGGCATCGGTACCCTGACTCAGGCGCTGGCCGAAACGGGGGCGGCTGTAACTGCCGTCGAGCTGGACGACCACCTGCTGCCCGTATTGGACAAGACGCTGGAGCATTACGACAATGTCCGCGTCGTCCACGGCGACATCATGCGCATCGACATTGCCGAAACGATGAACCATAAGCCCTTTAAGGTCTGCGCTAATCTGCCCTATTACATTACGACGCCGATTATCATGAAGCTCCTCGAGCAGAAGCTGCCCATTGAAAAAATCGTCGTCATGGTGCAGAAGGAAGTGGCCGAGCGGATGGTAGCCGCGCCGGGCAGCAAGATATACGGGGCCTTGTCCGTGTCGGTCCAATATTATACGGAGCCGCGGATGTTATTTGAAATTTCGCCGAAATGCTTTATGCCTGCGCCGGAAGTAACGTCGGCTGTCATGTCTATGGATGTACGGCCGACGCCGCCTGTACAGGTACAGGAAGAAAAACGGTTTTTCCAGGTCGTCAAGACGGCCTTTTCACAGCGCCGCAAGACCTTTTCCAATACCCTTAAATCAGCAGGCTTGTCGAAAGAACAGATTGCCGGCATATTGGAAGCCAGCTGTATAGACGGCAGCCGCCGCGGCGAAACGATGAGCTTGCAGGAGTTTGCCGACGTAGCCGACGCCTGGAGCAATCTGGCGGCGGACGAAGCAAAGTAATATTTCTTTAAGGAGGATTCAGACTATGGCACAGATTATTCCCTTTGGCGGATACACGCCGCAGATAGACCCGACGGCATATATCGCCGAATCGGCCGTTATTATTGGCAACGTTACGATTAAAGCCGGCGCGAATATTTGGCCTCACGCCGTTATCCGCGGCGACGAAAGCCAGATCATCATCGGCGAAAACGTCAGCATTCAGGACAACTCGACAGTTCACACCTACCCGGCCCTGCCTATGATCATCGGCGACAATACCCTCGTCGGCCACAATGTCATCCTGCACGGCCATTCGATCGGCAAGGGCTGTCTGATCGGCATGGGCTCTATCCTCATGGACGCTACGGAAATCGGCGACGAATCGATCATCGGCGCCGGTACGATGATTACGAAAAAGAAGGTCATTCCGTCCCGTTCCCTCGTATACGGCATGCCGGCCAAGGTAGTCCGCGAGCTGTCGCAGGAAGAAGTCGACGGCGTACAAAGCGAGGTCAAGCTGTATGCCGATTTAGGGGCAGAATACAAGAAGATGCAGGGGGAATAAACTATGTTTTCCTATGAGATGCCGACAAAACTATACTTTGGCAAAGACTGCGTAGCCGAAGCCGGCGACGACGTCAAAGCTTTGGGCAGCAAAGCCCTGCTCGTTACGGGCCGCCGTTCGGCAAAACAAAACGGTTCCCAGGATGCTGTCGAATCCCTGCTGGAATCCTTGGGAATCGAATGGGTCTTGTTCGACGACGTAGAAGCCAATCCGTCTGTCGAAACGGTGCGCAAGGGCGCGGCTCTGGGCCGGCAGGAGGGTGTCGATTTCGTCGTCGGCATCGGCGGCGGTTCGCCTATGGATGCGGCCAAGGTCATCGCCTTGCTGTGTACGAATGAATTGGACGACGCGGCCCTGTTTAAAGGCCCGTATAACGCGCCGCTGCCGATCGTTGCCGTGCCTACGACGTCGGGTACCGGCAGCGAGGTGACGAAGATCAGCGTCCTGACGAATCACAGCGCCGGAACAAAACAGTCGGTCAAGTCGCCGCTCTTGTATCCGAAGCTGGCCCTGGCCGATCCGTCCTTTACGATGGAGGTGCCGGAAGCTGTCACGATCGATACGGCTATCGACGCCTTATCCCACGCCATAGAAGGCTACATGGCCAAGGCTTCGACGCCGGTCAGCGACGTGTGGGCCGAAGAAGCCATGCGCTTCCTCGGCGTTCATTTGACGAACCTGCGCGGCCATTTGCCTTACGCCGTCCGCGAAGACCTCATGTACGCCTCGACCTTGGCCGGCATTGTCATTTCTCAGGCCGGAACGACACTGGTTCACGGCATGGGCTATCCCCTGACCTATTACAAAGGCCTGTCCCACGGCCGGGCCAACGGCCTGTTCCTGCCGCAGTACATGAAGCTCATGGAAGAATCCATGGCCGATAAGGCGGAACGGGTATGGGAAATCCTGGGATTTTCCGACGCCGAAGACTTTGGAGCCTTCATGAAAGACCTTATGCCCGAAGCCGTGGAGCTGAGCGACGAAGACGTTGCGAAATTCACGGCCATGACGATGAAGACGAATTCCGTAAAGGCTACGTCTTATGACGTGACGGCCGGTGTAGTGTCGAATATCTACAAGGCTATACGAAGATAATATATGTAACGATAGAAGAGGGTGATTGCTTGAGAGGCGGGCAATCACTCTTTTTGTGAATTTTTGCTGACAAATAACGTACAGCCTATTTACATAATCTATGATATAATAGCCTATATGTATTACTTGGATTGGCTTGTAAAGGAGGACTCATGGCAGAATTATTAGCGCCGGCAGGGTCGCTGGATCATGTGCTGTCGGCTATTGACGCCGGGGCGGACGCCGTGTATTTAGGCGGCAAGTCCTTTGGGCTTCGGGCTTTCAGCGACAATTTTTCCCTGGAAGAAATGGAAGAAGCCGTCCGCTACGCCCATGGGCTGGGGAAGAAGGTTCACGTGACCGTCAATATCTTTCCCCACAACGCCGACTTAAACGGCCTGCCGGAATACTTGACCAGCCTGCGGGATATTCATGTCGACGCCGTGCTCATTGCCGACCCCGGCATTTTCAGCCTGGCCCGGCAAATCGTGCCCGACCTGCCCATTCATATTTCGACACAGGCCAACGTGACCAACTGGGCGTCGGCGAAATTTTGGCATGACGCCGGCGCAAAGCGCGTTGTCATGGCCCGCGAGGTCAGCTTAAAAGACGTAAAGGCCATTCACGACAAGGTGCCCGTTGAGCTGGAAGGCTTCGTGCACGGCGCGATGTGCATTTCCTATTCGGGCCGCTGCCTGCTGAGCAATTACTTTACGGAAAACCGCGATTCTAACCGGGGTCAGTGCGTCCAGTGCTGCCGGTTCAAATACAACGTCGTAGAAGAGAAGCGGCCGGGCCAGTATTTTCCGGTCATGGAAGACGAACGGGGCACGTATATCTTCAATTCCAAGGATCTGTGCCTTCTTCCGTATCTGCCCGACTTGTACGACGCCGGCTTGTGCAGCCTGAAAATCGAGGGGCGCATGAAGAGCGTTCACTACGTTGCGACGGTTGTCAAGGTATATCGTCAGGCTCTCGACGCCTATGAACGGGACCCGGAACATTTCCGCGTCCTGCCTGAATGGGTAGAGGAGTTAGAAAAGATTTCTCACCGTCCCTATACGCGGGGCTTTTCTGTGTCCCGTCCGACGGAAGCCGATCAGGTGTACAGCCATTCGAGCAATACGCAGACTCATGAATTCATCGGCCTCGTCCGCTCCTATGACGCGGAACGGAAGCTGGCCTGGATCGAACAGCGCAATCACTTTAAGGTTGGGCAGACCGTCGAATTTCTCCAGCCCAAGGGACGTCTGGTCCGCTGTGCTGTCAGCCGCATTCTCGATGAAGACGGCCAGGACCTTGACGCGGCCCGTCATGCCCAGCAGGTCGTTGCTATTCCCGTAAACGAGCCGTTGGAAGCCTATTCTATGATGCGCCGGGAGATGAAGAGCCATGCTTGAGCCGGAATGGGTGTACTTCCGCATTCCTCCGCAGGAAATGACGTATCTCACGCGGATTCTCGAGGGCTGCGAGTACCTGGGCGTCGTCACGGCCATAGACGGGAAAGCCGGCGTCGGCTTTGTCAGGACGACGGCTGATACGGCAGCGGAAACGCGGGATCTTCTGCTGTCTTTGCCCTTTCCTGTCGCCTTGCTTTCGCATGAGGAAGCCCGCTGCTGGCAAACAGGAAAAGAATAAATTATCAACTTATAAATATTTATAATGCGCATAAAAGGTTACGAAGCCGCTTCTGTCTGCCAGAGGCGGTTTTTTGTTGCGAAAGGGTAATCTTTCCGTAAAAAGTCAATAATATCTGTGAAAAAGGCGCAATTTGCAGCGTGATTTGCTCTTAATTTTTTCTCTTGGATGGTGTATAATTAGTGTATATTATTTAAAATATGCATAGCTATTCGCGGAAGTATATTTACAAAAGAAAATCCTATAGCATATAGACATAACGTGTGTATTTGGTTGGAGTATTGCTGGGATTTTCTTGATGTGAGGAGGAATTTTGTATGAGAAAATCCAATTGTCTGGCAATGATTCTGGCTGGCGGGCGAGGGAGCCGTCTGGGCGTCCTGACGAAGGACCAGGCTAAGCCCGGCCTTTTGTTCGGCGGCAAATACCGCATTATCGACTTTCCGCTCAGTAACTGCCGCAATTCCGGCATCAACACCGTCGGCATCCTGACCCAGTACCAGCCGCTGGAGCTGAACTGGTACGTCGGCAACGGCAGCTCGTGGGACTTGGATTCCGACCGGGGCGGCGCGTATATCCTGCCGCCGTATGAAAGCGACGGCGGTTCCAACTGGTACCGCGGCACGGCCGACGCTATTTATCAGAATTTGAATTTCGTCGAAATGGTTGGCGACGACTACGTCCTCATCTTGTCGGGCGACCATATCTATTCCATGGACTACGCTAAAATGCTGGCCTTCCACAAAAAGCATCAGGCGAAAGTCACCATCGCGACGATCCGCGTTCCCTGGGACGAAGCCAGCCGCTTCGGCATCATGGTTGCCGATGAAACGATGCGCATCAACAAATTCCAGGAAAAACCGGCCAAGCCCGAAAGCAACCTGGCTTCCATGGGCATTTATATCTTTGACCGCGACGTATTGGAAAGCTATTTGAAGGCCGACGCGAAGGATGAAAAATCGGAACACGACTTCGGCAAAAACGTCATTCCCGCTATGCTGAAGGACAAGCTGCCCCTGTACGCCTATCCCTTTGAAGGCTACTGGAAGGACGTCGGAACGATTGACAGCCTGTGGCAGGCCAATATGGACCTTATCGCCGACGAACCGCCCCTCGACCTGAACAACCCGGCATGGCGCATTTATTCTGCCAGCCAGAGCATGCCGCCTCATTTCGTAGGACCCGAAGGCAGCGCCAAGAGCTCTATCGTCGCCGAAGGCTCGGCTATCCTGGGCAACGTCATCAACTCGATCATCTTCTATGACGTGACGATTGAAAAGGGCGCAAAGGTAAGCAATTCCGTCATCCTGCCGGGCACGGTCATCAAGAAGGGCGCCGTCGTCGACAAGGCAATTATCGGCGAACGCTGCATCATCCATGACGGCGCCGTCGTACAGAACGAAGACGGTTCTATTGCCGTATTGGGCAGAAACGAAGAAAAGCTGGCAGCTAAAAAAGGGGAGGCATAACATATGAACAGCAACATGATTGCAATAATTAACCTTAGAAACGAAAGCCCGCTCCGCGAGCTCAATGAAAAACGGCCCTTGGCGACCATTCCCGTAGGCGGCAAATTCCGCCTCATCGACTTTACGCTGTCCAATCTGGTCAACGCCGGCGTATCGCAGGTTGGCCTCTTGTTGTCCGCTCAGTCCCGCTCTGTATTGGATCATATTCGTTCCGGTAAAGAATGGGGACTGGCACGAAAAGGCGACGGGCTATTTTATCTGCCGGAGGAAGTAGAAGATGTCGTCCATCCTACGGAAGGTGACGTACCGGCGTATTATAAAAATCTCATGTTTGTTGAACGGGGGAATAAGCCGTATATCTTGCTGACGGGCTGCGACATGGTACAGAATATCGATTATGATGAAGTACTCCATTTCCACCGCCGCCATAATGCTGACGTTACCCTGATTTATCAGAAGCAGAAATATGAGTTTAACCGCAGCGGCTACGCTCTCCATGTCGGTGACAACGATCGCGTTCTCGACATTGAATCTCGGGAAACCTTGGCAGCCGGCGAAAATTTATATCAGCGGGGCGTCCTCATCGACAGCAAGGTCTTTGAAAACTGCATCCGCAAAGCCTATACGCAGGGGTACAGCTACCTGATTACGGACGTACTGAAGCGCAATGTAGACCGCCTGCGCATTTTCGGTTATAATTACCAGGGATATGCGAAACGAATCGATACCATCGATTCGTATTTCCAGGTCAATATGGACCTGCTCGACGCCAAGACGTGGCATGATTTGTTCCTCAAGGACAAGCAGCACCATATTTACACGAAGATTAAGGACGAAGCGCCGGCTAAATATATGGAAGAATCGCATGTCAGCAATTCTCTCATCGCAAATGGCTGCATCATCGAGGGCCGCGTCGAAAACTCCATCTTGTTCCGCAAGGTCAAGGTCGGCAAGAACGCCGTCATCCGCAACAGCATTATCATGCAGCATACGGTTATCGGCGATGACGCCCAGCTCGACTACGTCGTATGCGATAAAAACGCCGTAGTGCAGCCCGAAGCCATTTTGTCCGGCGCAAAGGACAAACCGCTGTGCATCGGAAAATGCACTGTAATTTAAGAAGAGGTATAGAAGAACAATGAAAAAATGGCAGGATAAGGAAGAATTCAAGAAAATATTTACTGAAAAAGCGCATATTTTGTGGGAAAAGGAGCTTCAGGACCTGACGCTCAACGAAGTATATCAGACGATTGCCTACATGGTACGCGATTTGGTCAGTGAAGATTGGATTCGTACGAATGAAGTATACGCCGAACAAAAGGCAAAGCAGATTTATTATTTCTCGATTGAATTTTTGCTGGGACGCCTGCTCCAGTCCAACCTCATAGGCGTCGGTATGGAAGATGTCTGCCGCCAAGGGCTGGAAGAGCTGGGCTGGAAGCTGGAAGACGTCATTCCTCAGGAACGGGACCCGGGCTTGGGCAATGGCGGCTTAGGCCGTCTGGCCGCCTGTTTTATCGATTCCCTGGCTGCCCTGCAGCTGCCGGGACACGGGTGCAGCATCCGCTACCAGTACGGGCTGTTCAACCAGCGCATCGTCGATGACCAGCAGGTAGAGCTGCCGGACAACTGGCTGGTCAACGGGTATCCCTGGGAAGTCAAGCGAGTAGATAAGGCTGTCAACGTCCGCTTCGGCGGCAATGCTTATATGCGTCCGACAGAAGACGGGGAACTCGAATGCGTGCACGAAAATTATTCGTCTGTCCGCGCCGTCCCGTACGACGTTCCTGTCATTGGCTATCATAATGAAACAGTTAATACGCTGCGCCTGTGGCGGGCCGAATACTCGCGGGAAGATTTGTACCGCGAGCTGACCCTCGGCGACCGCCACCGGGCGTTCCGCTACAAGAACAACGTGCAGCTCATTTCACGCTTCCTCTACCCGGAAGACAGCACGGAAGAAGGCCGCCGCCTGCGCCTGATGCAGGAATACTTCATGGTTTCGGCAGGCCTGCAGAGCATCGTACGTCACTATAAGAGAAAATACAAGGAAAGCATGTACAAGTTTGACCAGTACATTGCCATCCATATCAACGATACCCATCCGGCCCTGGTCGTGCCGGAACTGATGCGCATCCTCCTCGACGAGGAAGGCATGGCCTGGGAAGACGCATGGGATATTACGTGCCGTACCGTGGCCTATACGAACCACACGATTTTGCCGGAGGCCATGGAAAAATGGTCTATCCCCATGTTCCAGTCGCTCCTGCCGCGCATTTATCTCATCGTCGAAGAAATCAACAACCGCTGGCTTAAGGAAGTGCGCCGCCTCTATCCGGGCGATGAAAACAAGGCCCGCAGCGTAGCCATCCTTTGGGACGGCCAGGTTCACATGGCTCATTTGTCCGTACTGGGCAGCCACAGCGTCAACGGCGTTGCGGAAATCCACTCGCAGATCCTGAAGGATTCAACGCTCCATCAGTTCTACACGATTTTCCCGAACCGTTTCTCCAACAAGACCAACGGCGTTACGCACCGCCGCTGGCTTATCGAAGCCAATCCGCAGCTGTCAAACCTCATCGACGAAGCCATCGGCGACGAATGGCGCCTCGAACCGTCCAAGCTCATCCGCTTGAAGACTGTTTCCAGCGACAGCGCTTTCCTGGATAAGCTGGCTAAGGTGAAAAAAGCACGCAAGGAAATTCTGGCTGACTATATCAAGAAGGAATACGATACGAGTATCAGCGCCGATTCGATTTTTGACATTCAAATTAAGCGCATTCATTTATACAAACGGCAGCTGCTGAATATTCTGAGCATCCTGAACCTGTATTACACGCTTAAGGCTAATCCGGATCTGCGCATCCGTCCGCGGACCTTCCTGTTCGGCGGCAAGGCCGCATCGGGTTACGGCGAAGCAAAGCAGACGATCAAGCTTATCAACGTCGTGGCCAATATGGTCAATCGGGACCGCCAGGTCAGCAAGCAGATGAAAGTCTTGTTCCTGGAAAACTACAACGTATCCCTGGGACAGCTCCTGTTCCCGGCGGCCGACGTGAGCGAGCAGATTTCAACGGCCGGCAAGGAAGCGTCCGGTACGGGCAACATGAAATTCATGATGAACGGCGCAATTACGCTGGGCACGATGGACGGGGCCAACGTAGAAATCTGCCGCGAAGTCGGCATGGAACACTGCGTCATCTTCGGCCTGCGGGCGGAAGAGGTCATGAATTACTACCTCCACGGCGGCTATTCGTCGTGGAACATGTACAGCTCGGACCCGCGCATCCGCCAGCTCATGAACTCGCTCGTAGACGGTTCTATCAACGGCGAACATTTCGGCATGCTGTACGAATCGCTGCTGGACCGCAATGATGAATTTTTCGTGCTGAAAGATTTTGCCTCGTACTGCAATGCCCAGGAGGAAGTATCGCGCCGCTACAGCAATCAAAAGCAGTGGCTCCATTCCAGCGCTATCAACATCGCCCATTCGGGCTACTTCTCCAGCGACAGGACGATTCAGCAGTATGCATCTGACATTTGGCGTATTAAACCCGTCAAGGTATAATCAGTCAGGGGGAATGCTTACATGAAACTCAGTGCAATTGACGAATACGGTACGTTTCTGTACCATCAGGGAACAAACTACGCCAGCTACCGTTTGTTCGGCGCTCATTTTACCGTTCTCCGCCGCAGATCGTGCGTGCGCTTTTCCGTATGGGCTCCCCATGCCCAGAAGGTAAGCGTCGTCGGCGATTTCAACCAGTGGGATATTGAAGCCAATCCTATGGAACGGTGCGGCGCCGGCAACGGCATCTGGGTTACGTATATCGAAGGTCTGCAGGAAGGGGACATTTACAAATACGCCGTCACGACGGCATCGGGCGAAGTGCTCATGAAGAGCGATCCCTATGCCTTCTGGTCGGAAGTGCGCCCCAATACAGCCTCTAAAATCACCAAGCTCCGCTATACGTGGAAGGACAAAAAGTGGCAGAACAGCCGCGAGCAGTATGACTCGTACCGCAAGCCCATGCTGACCTATGAAGTGCATCTCGGCTCGTGGTGCCGCGACGGCGAAGGCAACATGCTGACGTACCGCGAAATTGCCGATAAGCTCGTGGAATATGTCACGTCTATGAACTACACGCACATCGAAATCATGCCCTTGTGCGAATATCCCTTCGACGGCTCGTGGGGCTATCAGGCGACGGGCTACTTCTCGGCGACGAGCCGCTACGGCGCGCCGGAAGACTTCATGTATCTCGTCGACACGTGCCATAAGCACGGCATCGGCGTCATTCTCGACTGGGTGCCGGGCCATTTCTGCCGCGACGCCCACGGCCTGCGTTATTTCGACGGCGAGCCCTGCTATGAATCAGGCAACCCCATGCTGGCGGAAAACCAGGAATGGGATACGATGAATTTCGACTACGGCCGGACGGAAGTACAGTCCTTCCTCATTTCCAGCGCTATGTTCTGGCTGAGCCAGTTCCACATCGACGGCCTGCGCATCGACGCTGTGGCCAATATGCTGTATCTCGACTACGGCCATCCCGACGGCAGCTGGCAGCCCAATAAGTACGGCGGCCGGGAAAACCTCGAAGCCATCGACTTCCTGCGCAATTTGAACAAGGCCGTATTCAGCGAATTTCCCCATGCCCTCATGATTGCTGAAGAATCGTCGGCATGGCCGCTGGTGACCAAGCCTGTCGACGTCGGCGGACTGGGATTCAACTATAAGTGGAATATGGGCTGGATGAACGACATGCTCCGCTACATGTCCATGGACCCGCTGTTCCGCAAGGATAATCACAATCTCGTTACGTTTTCCCTGTGCTACGCCTTTTCGGAAAACTTTATCCTGCCCTTGTCGCACGACGAAGTCGTCCACGGCAAGCATTCGCTTCTGGACAAGATGCCCGGCGACTACTGGCAGAAATTTGCCGGCCTGCGGGCTTTCTACGGCTACTGGATGTCTCATCCCGGCAAGAAGCTCCTGTTCATGGGCAGCGACTTCGGCCAGTTTATCGAATGGAAATACGACGACAGCCTCGACTGGCATCTGCTCGAATATCCCATGCACAAGGCCATGCACGACTACGTCAAGCAGCTGAATACGTATTACGTAGAGCATCCTGAATTCTGGGAGGAAGACTGCGACTGGTCAGGCTTTTCGTGGATCAGCTGCGACGACCGCGACAACAGCGTCATCGCCTTCTTCCGCAGCGGCCAGGAAACGGGCGATATGACCGTCGTCGTGTGCAACTTTACGCCCGTCGTCCGCCATTCGTACCGCTTCGGCGTGCCCCGTAAGGGAACGTATGTCGAAGTATTCAACAGCGATTCCGAAGCCTTCGGCGGCTCCAACGTCCTCAACGAAGGCGAATTTGAAGCGCAGGATATCCCCATGCACGGCATGGAACAGTCTCTGGAGCTGACCCTGCCGCCGCTGGCGACTATATACTTGCAGCTTAAAACGTCGGCCGATAAAAAAAAATCTCTGAAGGCTGGCAGCAGTACTGCCAAGACGCGGAAGACGACTGGCTCGGCTAAAAAGGCCAAGAGCAGCGACAAGAAACCGGCTTCCAAGACGACGAGAAAACGCGCCGTTAAAAAGACGACGAAAAGCGACGCGGCGAAATAAATAATAAATTGCATTCCAAAGGGAAAGTGGGGGAGTTAAGATGGAAAAAATATTATTCGTGGCGTCAGAAGCCGTGCCCTTTATCAAGACGGGCGGCTTAGCCGACGTCATGGGTGCTTTACCGAAGGAATTGGCCGCCAAGGGCATGGACGTCCGCCTGGTCATTCCGAAATACAGCCTGATTAAAGACGAAGCAAAGCAACAGATGAAGCAGGTGACGACGGGGATCGTCAACCTGGCCTGGCGTCAGCTGTACTACGGCGTCGACGAAATCGAACAGGACGGCGTCAAGGTATACTTTATCGACAACGAATGGTACTTCAAGCGCGACCGCCTGTACGGCTATGCTGACGACGACGAACGGTTCGCCTATTTCTGCCGTGCTGTGCTGACGATGCTGCCGCGCATCGGGTTCCAGCCCGACGTCATTCACGGCAACGACTGGCATACGGGCATGCTGGGCGTTTTCTTGAAGGAAGATTTCTACCATGACGATTTCTACAAGAACATGAAATTCATCTATACGATTCATAACCTGAAGTATCAGGGGATTTATCCGGCTTCTATTATGCAGGATATCATCGGCCTGCCGCAGCACTTGTTCGACAACGGCAATCTGGAATGCGACGGCTGCGTCAACTACATGAAGTCGGGCATGGTCTACGCCGACTACATCACGACGGTCAGCCCGACGTACGCTCAGGAAATTACCTATCCGTACTTCGGCGAACGGCTGGACGGCTATATCCGCAGCAATCAAGACAAGGTCGTCGGCATTATCAACGGCCTCGACGAAGATGCCTATAATCCCGAAACGGACCCCTATATTGCCCAAACGTATACGTCGAAGGACGCCCGCGCCGGCAAGCGCGTCAACAAGGACGCCCTGCGCAAGGAATTGGGATTGCGCATCAAGCGCGGCGTGCCCATGGTTGCCATGGTATCGCGCCTCGTCGAAGACAAGGGCATGGATTTGGTAACGCGTATTATGGA
>USGG01000014.1 GCA_900554215.1 uncultured Megasphaera sp. | reverse complement strand
CGGTTCCCCATCAGAAAATCACAACAGATACGACAGAATTTAAATACTATGAAGTGGATGCCCAAGGGCATCTGACGCAGCATAAGCTGTATCTGGATCCCTTTATGGATATGTTCAATGGAGAAATCCTCAGCTATAGAATAGGGAACCGTCCTTCGGCCGAAAATATATTAGAAGCCCAGGCGGAAGCGATCCGCATCACGGCGGATTGCCCGTACCGCAGAACCTTCCATTCCGATCAGGGTTGGGCGTACCAAATGAAGGCGTACGTCCGTAAGCTCAAGCAAGAGCGGATTTTTCAAAGTATGTCCCGGAAAGGCACCTGTCTGGATAATGCTGTAATGGAAAACTTTTTCGGCCTACTGAAACAAGAAATGTACTATGGCGTCGTGTACTATAGTTACGAAGAATTGAAATCAGCTATCGAACAGTATATCAAATACTATAACGAGCAACGAATCAAAGAAAAACTTGGCTGGAAGAGTCCTGTCCAATACAGGTTGTCCCTGTCCGCTGCATAAAAAAGTAACGAGATAGCAAAAACTACCTCGTTACTAAGGTCTAACTTTTTGGGGTCACATCAATACACGATCTGAATACGGCTTATTTTGTTATGCATACTCACCATATATAATTTTTTAAACAACCTGAATAGCTGCATGCCGGGCCAAATCCTCCTGAACCAGCTCCAGATGCGGAATGACAGCGACTCGCATGCCTGCCCGTCGCTGGACTAATTCAAATCCGCGCAGGATATTCTCTAATGATACAGCATGCGTCAAAATAGAATCCACATGTATTTTGCCGCTGCGAATCATTTCCAGGGCCAGTATGTTATGTCGCGGCGCAGACGAAAAGGTACCATACAGCGTAATTTGCCGGTAATGAATGAAATTTACATCCATTGTCAGCATCGGCGTATCCTTAGGCAATCCTGCAAAAAAACATACTCTGCCCATTTTACTAGCCATGCGAATGCCCATATCCTGAGCCGCAGCACTGCCCGCGGTTACGATAACAACATTAGCCCCCAATCCGCCGGTCAATTCCTGCACAGCCTGCACGGCATCACATTCACTGGAATTGATGTAGCCGGCATACCCAAGCTTTTTGGCAGATGTCAGCCGTTCCTCACTACGGTTGATTAAAAAAATCTTCCCTGCACCCTGGGCTCTCGCAAGCTCCGCATGCATCAGACCAATGGGGCCGACGCCAATAACAGCTACCGTATCCCCTAAAGATATATTCATACTCTCCTGCCCATTGATAACGCAGGCCAGCGGCTCCGCTAAAGAAGCGCTAAGATAGTCTACCTCCTCAGGAATTATGTTAACGTTGCCGGCCTGTACAGCAATGGCCGGAACACGAAGATATTCCGCAAATCCTCCATTGAAGTGATGAGCAATTGTCTTACGATGGTAGCACATATGCTGATTCCCTGACAGACAATAGGAACAATGACCACATCCAATTCCCGGAGCAACTACGACGCGGTCGCCAACCTGGTACTGACTTATCCCTGCGCCAATTTCCACAATGGTCCCTGCAACTTCATGCCCCAAAACAATAGGCGGTACAATTGCCGAATGGCCATGGCAGAATGTACGCAAGTCACCGCCGCAAATAGCGCAGGATTTTACCTGAATCACAAGCTCTCCCGGCCCTGCATGCGGCGTTTCTATCACTTCTACCGTAATCGAACCAATTCCCTGATACACAGCAGCATTCATGTTACCAGCTCCCCTTTGAATGATATTTTTATATCATTATAGGGTGCTATTTTATGAAAGTCAACACACAATTCATCAAGACTTTACTCAAAACCACAACCATTTCCGAATCATTCCCATATCTCGTCTGCCATCATTCGCCGATTCAAGCAAACATAATTGCGTAGTGATGCCTTACCTTTAAAAGGCATATCCAAATGCAAAATCACGGCCTCACCAAAAAGAACTGGCAGCCGTTTAATCCCTCATCATGACAACTGCATTGCAGGAGGCTGCCATTTCGCATTCAAAAAAAAAGAACCGCACTGCCAAGCATTTCTGCTTAACAGCGCGGTTCTTGTCTGGCGGAGCGGGTGGGATTCGAACCCACGAGACCTTTCGGCCTAACTGATTTCGAGTCAGCCCCGTTATGACCACTTCGATACCGCTCCACGCAAATACTTTATTATAATATCATTTCAGGAGCTATTCGTCAATGATTTTTTCAAAAAAATATCATTAAATTGTGTGGCCTGCCGCCTACAGCTGCCCGTCTGGACGCAGTGATCCATAAACCTCTCCTTCTCTACCGTCGTGACAGTCCATAGCCCCATGAAACTTAACCATAGCTGCCTTCGTCAGCTTATGAGCCTGCGACAGGGACAGGCCGCAGTGTTTGGCTACGTCGCCGTAGGTCAGGTCGGCAAGATAGCGCAGGCGGAGAAATCGTCGTTCTTCCTCCGTCAAGCTGTCCAGGCATTTGCGTACCAGCTCCCGTATCTCAGACAACACGGCTTGCCGGTGCGGGTCCTGCTCGTCACCGCCCGTCAGGTCTAATGCCTCGGCGCTCTCGTCAATATGAAGGGCCGTCTCCACCGATTCCATATAGGCCTTAAACCGCCGGCTCTCCCGTTTAAACACCCGGTCTACAGCCCGGCGGAAAGCCTTGTGAGCTTCGTCGCCGCAAGTTACGTCGAAGGCATGGACGCATTCCAAAATCGCCAGCTGGGCCACCGACACGGCCTCCTCCAGCGAATCGTAGCAATATCGGTGCCGCCGGGCGTACTTGCAAATCAAGGGCCGGAACTGCTGTAATATCAGCAATACCGCCTCTTCCTCGCCCTGCTGGGCTCTGTCAATCCACTGACGTATGGTTTGATTCATAGGACATTCCTCCTTTAAATGAATAAAATGATAGAAAAAACGAGCCGAGGTTTCCCCCGACTCGTTTCGTATATGCTGCGCCAACGCGCATTAGTTATGAATAGGAATTATGCGTTTTGATTAGCCGCAACCTGTTCCATTTCCGGTTTGAATTCATTTACCAGTTTCTGGTCGACCTGTACGCCTTTGCTCATGGCTTTGTAGATGATTTCGGCCATTTCGTAGCGGGTCATGGTGCGGTCGCCGTGGAATTCGCCGTCAGGATAGCCTGCTACGACGTCGTTGCCAGCCAATTTCGTGACAGCTTCGTATGCCCAATGGTTAGCCGGTACGTCGGGGAATTCCTTGCTCATGGACGTATCGATAGCGCCCAATACGTTCTTCAGGTCTTTGTTTTCCTGTTCGAGAGCTGCGATCTTCTGATCCATTGCTTCGAGACGAGCCATGACGTCGTCTGATACAGCACTGCCAGATGCGCCTTCGCCAATGCGGAACGTTACGCCCAAGTTGCCGGCTGTCTTGTGGTCGCCGTCGAAGGATGTAGCGCCGCCCAAGGAAATCATGACGTCACGGTTGAAGTGATAGAATGCACCGATAGCGGCTGCCTGCGAGCTGTCATAGGAACCCATAGCTGCCGAGAGCTGGAACTTGGAGCCCGTGCCGTCATAATCGAGGGGATGCAAGCCTGCCAACGCAGCGGAGATAGCGCCAACCTGATCGATTTCGCCGCCGAGGTCATCTACACGGCTGTCCAATGCGCTGATAGCCTGCGTATTGTTGTTAATCTGAGCATAGTTCTGATTCACAGCTTCCGTTAAGTTGGAAGCATTCGTATTGCTCAGCACGCCATCACCGACAATCGTCTGAACTTGCCCAATATCCTGCGTATGTTGCTGAACCGTATTATTTATATTGTTTACGTTCGTATGAAGTGTATCAATCTCTTGGCTATTTGTTGCAACGGTTCCCTGAAGTTCTGTAATCTTACCAGTATTTGTATCAGCCGTTGCCTGAGCAGTATCAGCAGCTGCTTGAGCCTTCATTATATCTATTTCTTGTTCTTCTACCTTACCCTGCAGGCTTTCGATATTACTAGCATGCTGTTCAGTTACGTCTTTGAGCTCACTGGCCTGTTTTTTTACATCTTCAAGATCTCCCTTCATGCCATCAATACCCAAAGCCGCTCCCATCTTATCACTATCAACATAATAACCCGGTACTTTATGATCAGGCCCAAATATATGATCATGCATAACGGATACTTGTTCTGCCTGCACACCGCTGAACCCAGTTGTCAAGGTCATGACTGCCAAAACTGCTGCCATACTTCTTGCTTTTTCACTCATTTTCATAAATAATACCTCCTATCAGCCAGCCATTCCGGCACCATGTCTTGTAGACAACATAAAACTTGTCTGCCAAGAAACGGTATGCCGGATGTACTGCTGAAAAATTTTATATAATACGGCTTATTGTCAGCCGTATTTACCCAATCAACGCCTAACTGGCGCTGTCATGGGGAGGCGCAATACCCATCCTATCCAGACTGACACGGTATGCGCTCTTCCCATGTCAGTTAGGACTTAGTTTGCCCGTACACGTTCAATCGTCGGGTTGCCATCTTTGTCTTTCGCTACCGTTGCGATGTGGAAGTATTCCAGTTCCGGCTTAAATTCCTGAACAAGACGAGCGTCGACTTCCGCGCCTTTCTGGATAGCGTTCTGGATGATCTGGGCAAATTCATACCGGGTCATCGTACGGTCGCCCTTGAATTCTCCGTCAGGATAGCCTTCGACCAGGCCGCTCTTCGCCATGGAGGCCACGGCTTCATAGGCCCAATGGTTTTCCGGTACGTCCGGGAACATAGTCGTCGTATCCGGTTCCGCCTGCACGCCAACAAGAGCATTAACCATCGCCGTCAGCTTCTGAATCTGCGCATCCTGCTTAGCAACGACATCACGCATGGCCTTGATTTCCTTCGCCATGGCTACGCGGGACGTAGAAATACCGCTACCTTGTCCAATCTTGAAGGATACGCCGGCATTAACCATGTTGTCATCGTTGCCGACGGTACCGCCGACGCTGAACATGGTATCCTCGTTCGGACGGTAGAATGCGCCGATAGCTACGGCACTTTCACCGCGGTAATTACCATACCCAGCGGCGAAATCCCATTTGTCATCGGGGTCAAAATCAAGGGGATGAAGGGCTGCCAAGGCCGCTGCGCCAGCGCCGACTTTGTCGATACGGCTGTCCAGTTCACCAACTTTGCTGCCGATGTTGTTGATTGCCAGCGAATTGTTCGTAACTTGTTGCTGTACGTTCTTCAACTGGCTGTAGTTCACGGCATCCATATCGTTTTTACCAGCTGCAACGTTCGTAATCGTCGTACCGCCTTCGTTCAGCGTAATATGGCTCTTATCAACCGTTACATTGCCGTCTTCATCTTTCACTTTGTCGTACTGGACGGTACTTTCCATTACACCTTCTATTGCGCCATTGAGCTGGGATTCCGTAGCGGCATTCGTAGAACCAGCATACCCGCCTTCGGCAACAGGTTTTCCGTATTTATTCCAATCCCAATCGGTATTTGTCAAACCGGATACAAGACCGTTGCCCTTGCCAGTTTCATCTTTCTGGTTAATGGTAATCGTATTGCCGCTCGTATCTTTAATCGTCAAGCTACCCGAAGTCGTAACATCGCCGTCTTCATTTGTCGTGCCTAACGTAACATCGTCCTTCAGGCCGATATCGAAGTGCGGACCTTTACCTGTCGTTTCTTCTCCCGTACTACCGGAACCAGAACCAGAGCCTTCCGACGTATTTTCCGATTTATCAACGGTAATATTGTCGTCGCCTGTAATGTCAATGCTGTCGATCTTGTCATTCAAATATCCGAATGCATCATGGAGCTGGCTTTCCGTTGCGGCTAAAGAAGAACCTTCATAATTCTTCATCGGATTCCATGTCAAATTAGACAAGCCGCTGATTTGACCTAGTGCGCCATCAATCGAAATAATATTGTTTCCGCCGCCTAAGTTAATTTTGCCAGCCGTACCCAAGACTTGAACAAAAGCATCATTTTCTCCACTGAGATACAGGTTGTCATGGAGAGTAACTTCATAGTTGAGATGTCCATCAGCTTGTTCTTCTGGAATTACAGTAATATTTTCTTTATCACCCGTTACGGTCGAATGTTTTTCGGCTTCTATAGACACTTCTCCCACTTTATCACTGACAGCTTTCAGCTGTTCTTCTGTTGCCGCACGGTTGCTTTCTCCAAACCCGTCTACATCCAGACTTGTATTCGTCAGGCCCGTGACCTGTCCATTTACGCCGTCTATCTTGACCGGATGGCTGCCTTCGCCGCTGCCGATCGTGACTACATTATTCAGTTTGATATTGTAGTCCGTCACATTCGTCTGACTATTTTCCTGTGCGTCTACGATGAAGTTGTCATCAGCGCTGACCGTCGTCCCTTTGGCGTTGACCGTATATACCGCATGGCCGTCCGCACCTTCCGTCTTATCTACCGACGCTACGTTGGTGCCAGCCTTGACTTCCGTCGTCGCTTTCGCTACATCCGCCATCCCGGCAATACCTTCAAAGGTTACCTGCTGCGCCGGATTCGACGTATTCAGCGTATCTTTCAGGTTCAGCGTCAGCTTATGGCTTTCTGCATCATAACCGCTGCCATCCTGCGTTACCTGATAGTCTGTCAATCCGGAAACATTGGCGGTCAGGCCGTTCGTGCCTGTCAGCTGCAGCGTACCGCTGGTCGTATCAATGGTGCCGCCCGTAATGTATTTGTCTGCTGCCGTTACGGATGTCTGCATTGCCTGCAGCTGTTCTTCTGTCGCCGCACGGTTGCTTTTTCCAAACCCGTCTACATCCAGACTTGTATTCGTCAGGCCCGTGACCTGTCCATTTACGCCGTCTATCTTGACCGGATGGCTGCCTTCGCCGCTGCCGATCGTGACTACATTATTCAGCTTGATATTGTAGTCCGTCACATTCTTCTGAGTATCTTCCTTCGAGTCTACGATGAAGTTGTTATCGGCGCTAACCGTTGTCTTTGTCGTAGAAATAACATTATTATCGTCGATATTAATGTTATTTCCTGCGGTATACGTCTTGCCGCCGCCGAGCAGATAGTTTTTACCATTAATATCGACACTGGTTAACGTATCTCCTTCATTAGCTACACCGGCATCGGTCCTACCTACAACTTTCGAACCGGCGTCTACGGTAAAGGAGCCAGCATCATTTGCAAATTTGATACGGACATCTTTTCCATCATTTCCGTGCTCGCTCGTAATTTTAATACCGCCAGGTATCATCGCTCCGCCTGTCGGGTTGCCATCTTCATCAAATGTACCATTGGTCTGTAAACCGATAGTACCGCCTTGCCCATTGTCAGTTTTGCTAATATTGACTTGTCCATCGTTACCAGATTGGCCAATATTAATCTGTTTAATATTATCTTCAGCAACGGCTTCGATATTATCATTGACTACATCAAATTTATATTGAAGGGTACTCATCGGCATATTGCCAATCGGCGCGTTGGGATCTACATTTTCGCTTCCCCAGTAGCTGACATAGTTACCGTCTTCATCAACGCCAGTAACTAATATTTCGTTATTCCAGCCATATACGTCTCCTGTATATACTTCAGTCCCACCAGGTGTTGTCGTAAATACGCCTACATTACCATTAATAGAATAGAGATTTTCCGTTGAAACTACTTCCCCATGGAAGGTATACAGCCCGGTCGCTTCATCATAGATAACGTCTCTGTAATTGAAATTGCTGGCAAAATTATCTTGTCCTACGTTTACCCAATGACTGCCACGATATATATAAAATTGATTGCCTGCAGAAGTAATTTCTGTCGTCGGCGTATTGACTGCGCCTACATACATATCGGTAGTCGTAGTCTGTAAGTGCTTGCCGTTTAAAGTACTAACCCCCATGTTGCTTTCTACATTTTGGTAAGACTGCAAAATACCCGTCGTATCTGCATTTTCTCCTTTATATGTTTCTATGACTGTATCAATACCTTCATTTGTTCCGGGGAAACGCTGGTCATGGGCAACCTTAATGGTATATCCTTCACGTACCCAGAAATTGCCTGCTTCCGTTTTTGTATAAATGTATGTATGGCCATCAATATTTTGGGTATAGGTTTTATTGGGGTTATATCCTTCCCACCAATTATAATTATCAGCATCTTTATATGAAGCTTCACCAATAGCTACATACTGTCCAGCTGATGCAGTCACGCCTTCACCCTGTCCAGCATATACGTCTTGCATGCCCAAGCCAAAGGCAGTCATACCGCACACAGCCAGCACCGCCAACAGCGTTCTGACGCTCTTGCTCGCCGCACTGCTTCTCTTACCATCCCGATGAGCCAGCTCGGATACGACGACGTACTGATGTTTTACTTTACTCCATATAACTTTATAAATCCGGTTCATACGATGTCCCTCCTATCAATAGAGTTACGTTTTACGTTTACGTGTAATGTGTTTTTATTTCTGTTTAGGGAAAACCATCTTTCCCGGCAGGCCTGGCTGCAAAAGGTCGTCCGCTTGTCTTTCGGCTCCGTTACCTCTACGAAGGTTCCGCAGTTGCGGCATCGGAAGGCTCTCCGGATGACGACGGAACTGACCTTCTTGGAATGCTTCCAGTACAGGCGCTCGCAGTGGGCCGAACAAAATTTGATGCGCCGATCCGTCTGCTCGGTCACCCTCACCAGCTTGCCGCATTTCAGGCAGCGGAAAGTGCGCAGGGCTTCCTTCTTTCGCGACGAACGGACATGATTGTTCGCGCCGTGCCGGTGGGCGTAGCGGCGACAGTAGGAACTGCAGTATTTCTGCGTGACCCGGTCAGCCGTAAATTCCCGGCCGCACACGGCGCACATCGCCTGCCGCTTCATCGGTATCCCCCGCTATCTCCAGCAGCCATATACCGCATCGGCCCTATACAGGCACGCAAAAAAGACAGCATACGCCTATGCTGCCTAAAAAACACATTATATATTACAGGGTACACGTATCCCCGGATGTTAGTTACAATAAGGGCATGATAAACAGAGGAGTACGTCTTATCACTACGGTACCCCCCCCCGTATTAATATTCATATTAATACGGTTTGATACGTTGTTCCTGCATGTTAAACGGTTCCAGCCAGAGATCATGTCGTTCACCTCCTCTTATGAGTTTTAGTTTATCATATATGATAGTAAATTACAATATCCCCTGATACATTAAATATATGATATGTAATACGGTATATTTTAATTTTTTTATGAATACATTATTCTATCTATGATTAAAACTCATCATAGATAATGGTAAAATCAGTTTAGGTAAGATGAGATCACTATCTCTTGTTTTTATTTGCGTGAATATAAATTCAGTAATTATAATTATTTTATCTATTTTCAATCCACCCCATGTGATATTGCACGGGTGGGCATATTTGCGTCGTTTTTTCACCAAATAAACCGCACATTTCTTTACCTTGTTAAAGCGAGAAATCAGGTAATTTATGTCATGACAACAGATATACTCCACAATATATCTCCTGGGACAGTATAGTCTGCTTTCTTCAACGTAGAAGTAATATGCATACGACTTGCATCTATCGCTTCTTCCTTTATCCATCTAATGGACAAATCCCCATCATTTCTTGACTAGGGCGAACAAAAGATAATTACCATCAAAGGCGTACAAAAAAAGCAGGCTGAAAATTCATCTTCAACCTGCTTTATCTATGCCGATTTGTTTGTTGCTTTTGCCGTTCAGAAAGTTTTTATCCTTTTCTCTAGGATCCTTGCTCCGCCCCTACTGCCTCCACGAACCGATGGTTTCCATAATGGCAGCCGTGCCGGCGTTCAAGTGGGGGAAGCGCGTGAAGCCTGTCGCCCGCTCTATGAAGGTCATGTACTCGTCTGCTTCGTCTTCTATGGCCTGCAGGAGGCTGCCGTCGACGTGCTCCAGCAGGGCCAGATCGGCCTGCTCATATCGTCCCGTAAAGGTCAGAAGACGGGCCGCGTCGTACGTAATGCCGCGAAAGGGCGGCAGGCAGGCCATCTGCGTCAGGTGACGGCATTTATCGCTCAACTTCGGCAGTCCGACCGGTTCGGCGCCCGCCGCTGCGGCCGCTTCCTTGAGCCACCTGTCGACGACGCCTTCCAAAAAAGTAAAGAGCATCAGCAAGGCGGCCCGCTCGTACCTTCTGGCGAAGAATTCTCCTTTCGCCGAGTCTTTTTCGTGATGCCGCAGGGCTCGTCCTTTGAAGGCCTTGTAGTCCTTCCACAGCTCCTCATACACCGAGGCCTGCAATATGTCGACGTCGCCGTTTTGAAAGACCGTGACGTTGATCTTCGCTTTCATTCGTCATTCATCCTTTCCATAGAAAAAGCTCCCGCCCAAACGGGAGCCTTTCTGCCGTATCGTATTATGCGTCCTGCCCGTGGCCGTGCTTGCGGCTGGAAGTCGTCTTTAAAAATTCCGGGTCGTGTTCGGCCATACGGGTCAGGATTTTTTCATAGCCTCCGCTGCCGTACATGAGGCAGCGCTTGATGCGGCTGATCGTCGCCGTGCTGGCGCCGGTCTTCTTGACGATGTCCTCGTAAATATCGCCGGCCTTGAGCATGCGGGCGACTTCGAGGCGGGCCGCAATGGCCTTCATTTCCTGCACCGTGCATATATCTTCAAAGAATTCGTAGCATTCGTCTAAATTTTTCAGCTGCAATATCGCCGAAAACAGCTGGTCGTGAAGATAATCCTTCAACTTTTCATTGGCGCTCATGGGCAGGTCATCTCCTTCTCTGCTTTTATCCTTTAGCGTATAAAACTCACACTTAATTATAAAACAGTTTGGGCAGAATGTCGAGAAAAACCTTACATGGCGAACAAATCAATCTGCTCGTCTTCGGGAAGGTCACCCAAGCAGCCTTCTTCGGCCATGAGCTCCAGCGCCGGCTGGGGCACCTTGCCGCGGATCTTGAGGTCGGCCTTGGAGCTGAAGGGCGCTTCGCTGCGGGCCGACACGATCTGCTCGGCTACGCTGACGCCCAGGCCGTCGATGGCCGTAAAGGGCGGCAGGATCTTGCCCTCGCAGATGGTAAAGCGCGTGGCGTCGGAGCGGCTGATATCGACGTTCATAAAGGAGTAGCCCCGCAGGCTCATTTCTACGGCCAGCTCCAGGGACGAATACAAGTCCATGTCGATTTTCGTAGCGCTCTTGCCCTTGGCCATAATGTCCTTCATGGCCTGCCGCTGCCCTTCCAGGCCGTGTATCATAGCCGACAGCTTGAAGGCCTTGGCGCGGATCGTAAAGAAGGCCGCGTAATAGGCCAAGGGGTAATTGATTTTAAACCAGGCGATGCGGAAGGCCATCATGACGTAGGCTACGGCGTGGGCTCTCGGGAAGAGGTAGCCGATTTTGTGGCACGAATCGATGAACCACTGGGGAATATGGCCTTCCTTGAGTTCTTCTTCGTAGTTAGATGTTTTCTGCCCCAATTTGTTGAGCTTGTCGATGCCCTTACCCTTACGGACGTTTTCCATGACCTTAAAGCTCGTCTTGGGCTTGATGCCGTGCTGAATGAGATAGTTCATGATGTCGTCGCGGGTGGAAATGGCTTCCTTCAGCTGCACCGTGCCGGACGTGATGAGGTCCTGGGCGTTGTTCAGCCATACGTCCGTACCGTGGGAGAAGCCGGATATGCGCACCAATTCCGAGAAGGTTTTGGGCTTGGTGTCGACGAGCATCTTGCGGACGAAGGACGTGCCGAATTCGGGAATGCCCAGGCTGCCGACCTTGGAGCCCAGCTCCTCTTCCGTCACGCCTAAGGCTTTCGGCGAGCTAAACAGGCTCATCGTCGCCGGGTCGTCAAAGGGAATGGTCTTGGCGTCGACGCCGGTCATGTCTTCGAGCATGCGGATAACAGTCGGATCATCATGGCCGAGTATGTCCAGCTTGACCAGGCGGCCTTCGATGGAGTGATAGTCGAAGTGGGTCGTAATGATTCCGCTGTCCTTCTTGTTGGCCGGGTACTGAACGGGCGTAAAGTGATGGACGTCCATGTCGCGGGGGATAACCATGACCCCGCCGGGATGCTGGCCCGTCGTACTCTTGACGCCGGTGCAGCCGCTGACCAGGCTGTTGACGTAGGCGTCGTTGACCTGCATGCCCCGGGCGGCGGCCCATTTCATAACGTATCCGTAAGCCGTCTTGTCCTTGACGGCGCCGATGGTGCCGGCGCGGAATACGTTGTCCTTGCCGAACAGTTCTTCCGTGTATTTATGGGCCTTCGGGTGGTATTCGCCGGAGAAATTCAAGTCGATATCAGGTACCTTGTCGCCGTCGAAGCCCAGGAAAATCGCAAAGGGGATGTTGTGGCCGTCCTTATGTAGCGCTGCGCCGCACTTCGGGCATTTCTTATCGGGCAGGTCGAAACCGCCGCCGACTTCACCCTTCGTAAAGAACTCGCTCCACTGGCAGTTCGGGCAGACGTAATGAGGCGGCAAGGGATTGACCTCCGTAATGTCGGACATGGTCGCCACGAAGGACGAGCCGACGGACCCACGGGAGCCTACGAGGTAGCCGTCGTCGTTGGAATGCTTAACGAGCTTATGGGCGATGTAATAGAGCACGCCGAAGCCGTGGCCCAGGATGGACGTAAATTCTTCGATGAGCCGGTCCTCGACGATTTGCGGCAAGGGATCGCCGTAAATCTTATGGGCTTTTTCATAGCACATGTTTTTCAAGGCTTCCGACGAGCCGGCAATCTGCGGGAAGTACAGCGTTTCCTTCGGCACGGGGCGCACGTCTTCGATCATTTCATTGACCTTGTTGGGATTGGTAATGACGACCTCGCGAGCCCGTTCTTCGCCGAGGTAGGCGAATTCTTCGAGCATTTCGTCAGTCGTGCGCAGGTACAAGTCGGGCTGGAACTGGGCGTCCTTAAAGCCCTTGCCTGTCATGAGGATTTCCCGGTATATCTTGTCTTCCGGATTGAGGAAGTGGGCGTCGCACGTCGCGACAGTCATCTTGCCCAGCTCGTCGCCGATGCGCAGGATCGTGCGGTTGATGTCCCTCAGGCCTTCGTCATCGGGCACATAGCCCTCGCGGACGAGGAAGCTGTTGTTCGTCAGCGGCTGGATTTCCAAATAGTCGTAGTAATCGGCAATCTTCCTCAGTTCTTCATAGGGTAGCTTTTTCTGCACCATGGAACGGACCAATTCGCCGGCTTCGCAGGCCGAGCCGAGGATGAGCCCTTCGCGGTATTCGTTCAGGACGGCCCGGGGAATGCGGGGACGGCCGCGGTAGATGTATTTCAAATGGGAAATGCTGACCAGCTTGTACAGGTTGCGGATGCCGACCTGATTCTTGGCCAGGATGATGATGTGGTAGGACTGGTCGATTTTTTCGTCGAACAGGTATCCCTCCATGCCGTAAATGACCTTGATGTTGTTCGTCTTGTCCGTCGACAGCTCCTGCAGGAGCGGGAAGGACTGGACGACGCCGTGGTCCGTGACGGCGATGGCCGGATGGCCCCATTTTTTGATGGTCTTAATGAGCTGCTTGACCGTAATCAAGGCGTCCATGTCGCTCATGACCGTATGGAGGTGCAGCTCGACGCGCGGCGTCGGGTTGTTGTCTTCCCGTTCGACCGTAACGCCTTCGTCGTCGGCCATGATGTCGTTGGCGTTGAAGACGTAGTCGTTGACGTACGTATCGTATACGACGTCGCCACGCATGCGGACGTAGGCCCCTACCTTCATGCGCTGGGAAAAGGTCGCGTATTCGTCGGCGGACATGGCGTTTTTCTGGCGGAACTTGCCGCCGCCGTTGCCGACGGTCAAAAACTGACGGGCCGAGATGCCGTTCGTCGAGTCGGCAATCTGGAACGACAGGAGGATGCGCTTCGATTTCAGCTCGCGGAATTCGAGCTTGACGATTTTCCCCTTGATGACGACGTTATTTCGTTCTTCGCCGAGGATTTCCGTAATAGGCGTCACGTCGCCGCCGAAGGCCTTGCCGTACCAGACGCGGCTATTGCCGCCGTCGCCGGATGCGCCGGCTCCGCCTCCCCCGCCTGCCGGAGCCGACGAGCTGCGGGAGCTGCCGCCGTCGCAGGCGGCCTTGCAGGCCTTTTTATAGTCTTCGTCAAACAGCTCGGCGTCTTCTTCATACAGGCTGTCGTAGCAGTCCTCGTGCGGAATATCGTAGCCGTCCAGATCGTCCGTATAGACATTGGCTACGCTGCGCAGCCCTTCGTCGTCGCCAGCCGCCGCTAAGGGCAGGTCGCCGCCGTGGTGAATGGCCATGACCTGGTGCACGACGTCTACCTTTCCGGTCAGGGCCAGGCGGCTGCACACCTTGCGCCGCAGCAGGGTCATATCCGCCACGGCCCGGTCCGACTGGGTACGGACCTGCCAGGCGTGCTCGGCCGGCGAAACACAAATTTCCTCAACGCATACCGTATGGTCCGCGTCGAGGGGTATAAGCAGCTCTTGCTTAGGGACAATATGCCATACTTTCATCAGTCCTATATCCTTTCAGAAATATCGGGGTCAGCCATGCCGGCAGGCAGCCGGCTAAAAGGCAAACATATCGTGAGGCGCGTTGATGAGCACATCCTGAGGCTGCAGGTCCGACGTCTGGACGACTGTTTCCGACGCCGGCCCGTTGGTGACGATGATTTCATCGTTCGGCGCGTAGTGCGATTCTATCGTATCGGTGTACTTATCGCCGTCTGTATAGTTGACGGTGCGGCGGATGACGATGTCGTGGCCGTCGTAGCCGACCTGCTCGCAGACGTCGGAGGCGACGGCGTCGCTGTGCCTGCGGATGACCTTATGGGGCAGGTTCTGCAAGTGAATCGTCTGGAAGGTCGTCGTGCACGTATCGGCGTGGTTGCCCAGGATGTACGTCGTCACCGTATTGGCGCCGGCAACGGTGTAAATATATACGGGATGCTGGAAGGGATTGGTAAAGGCGAAATCCAGCGAATTATCGGCTACGGTCGCATCCATGCCGACGGGCACGTACGCCGCCGGGGCAAAATGGGGCGCCCGGCCGGCGATGAACAATCCGGCCCGCAGAACGGCGTTGAACAAGGTCGTGCTGACCTGGCAGACGCCGCCGCCGGCGTCGGGGACGAGCTTGTTGTCAAAATATACCGGCGCGTCCTTGTATCCCTTATCGCGGGTCCGCGTGCCGACGTAACCGTTGAAGGAAAAGTCCTTCTGAGCCGGTACGAGAGCATGGTTGAGCCGCTTCTGGGCAATGGCGATATTTTCATTCCGATCCTTGTTGGAGTCGTCAAAGTGGGTCGTATAATAGGACAGCACCGTGTCGATATCCTTTAAATCCCCTTCCTTGACGGCCGCTTCCTCCCGCGACTGGACCGGTGCTTCCATGTCCTCCGTAACGCCGCGGTCCAGCTGGTCGTGAATCTGCTGTTTCAGCCCGGCATCATCGAGGACGATGCGATCCTTTTCCTTGTGGATGGATACGGTCTTATTGTCGCTGTTGGGCACGGCGTAGGCATTTTCCGGCGCCTTGTCATAGACATCGTGGATCTGCTGAACCCGTTCGTTCAGCTTTTCTTCATTCACCTTGAGGGACAGGGGCACGTCTTTCCCGAACCGCAGCGTCGCGACGACGTCGGTCAGGCGCTGCCACGGCGTGCCGCGGCGGCCGACGAGATATACGTCATTAAAGATTTTTTCCTTGTCGAATTGCAGCTCCAAGTCGTCGAAGTCGATCGTCTCGTCTATGTCTTCGCCGGTCAGGCGAATCGTCCGGCCCCTGAGCTCCCCTTCCTTATCGTCTACATACCGGCGCGCTTGTTCCTCCGTCCAGTCCCGCACGGGCTGGCCGTCGAGGGTCACCCGGTCCGCCGCCGCGCTCTGGGCGGCAAAAAATCCGGCGAAGGCCAGAGTGCAAAGAGCGGCGACAGCGCCGATCGCCTTCTTCCACGGCCGCCGTTTCTCGACGATGCCGTGCTTTTCCCGATAGCGGCGGCGATAGTCCTTCATGCGCTCTTTGCGCGCCTTCTTTTCTTCATCATCCAACGTTAAACCCTGCCTTTAGTACGGCAATATAGGCAGATGAGCGGCCCGACGTCGTCTATCGCCGCCGTGCCTCTGCGAATATTGCGCTGTAATGTAAATATATTGGTAATCAATTCCTGTAACTCTCTTATTGTCCAATAGGGCGCGGCTTTTTGCAAGTGATATAACACATATTTTACACTTCTGCCCTTATTGATCTGCGTCATGATGGATTCGCACTGGCGCTGACCCATGCCGGCTTCTTTTAATTCCTTATATGCCAGGAGCAGGCGCAGACGGGACATCATGTATCCCACGTTTTTCAGGAACAAGTCCTGCCGCGAGAACAGCCCTTCCAAAAAGGGCACGACGTGCCGGCCGTCGCGGCGCAGGAAATAGTCCATAAAGGTAAACAAGTTTTTCTCCATCGTCCCAGCAAACAAGTCTTCTACGTCGGCTTCATCGACGCTGCGCCGGCCGTCGTCCAGGGAAATGCACAGCTTTTCCAGCTCGGAAAAGACGTACATGAGGGAAATCTCGCCCCAGGTCTGAAATAATCCGCGCAGGTACTGCTCGGCCCGCAGGGTCAGCTTCTTCCCCCGGCCTTCCAGGAAATCGCAGACGTAGGGCATGACGTTTTTCTCCGTCACGGCCTCGCCTGCGACGACGTCGGCCATAGGGCGCAGCTCCTTGAAAAAGGCGCAGCCCGTGTCTATGTTTCCCTTGGTATAAAACAGGACGCCGTTTTCATCGGACAGGGTCCGCAGCTTTTCCAAAAACCACGTCTCTTCCTTGGACAGCTTGCTGCGCGACCGGCCGCCGCGCTTTATCGGCAGGAAGGGACACTCGGTCCATACGACGACGCTGCCGCCGCCAAACAGGCTCGTCCCTTCAAAGGCCTCGACGACCGACGCCGCAGGGGCGTCCTTTTTGAACTGCCGCACCGCCGCGTCGCCGCCGGCCCGCTGCTGGCAGTCGGCAACGAAACGCCGCCGGGCCTGCTCCATTAAATATTCTTCTGTTCCGTATATCACTGCGATTGGTTTCATCGTTTACTCTCCGCCCCGGGCCGTAAAAGTCCACTCGCCCTTTCGATAGATTCCCGTAATCTGGCCATCGCGAGCTGGCGAAAACCAGGGAATATCGTCTAAGGCTGCCCCTTCCGTCCATTCATCGTACCTGTCGTCATGACCGCCGCCGCGATAGAAAATCAGCGCCGCAGCCCGGCTGGGAAAGGTCTTCTCATCGTACGGCGGCAGCTGGCGCAGCTCGATACAAGCTCCGTCGGGAAGCCGTTTCTGCGGCAGGCCGTCGTACAGGTAATAGGGAATCGCCCCTCCTGCAACAGCGATGGGTCTGGCATCGTCAGCCAAGCAGCACGGCCTGTCCAAGGTAAAATTGGCCTCTATCTGGGCCGCCGTTTTCTCCGGCTCGTGGCCGACGATGGTACAGCCGGTCAGACGGAATACGCCTTCGTACCGCAACGCCGGCGTCAGCGTATAAGCCGCCTGCTCAGGGTTCGCCCAGGAACTTTTATTATACCACAGATAGGCAGAATCATCATCATAGACGACGCACGTCGCCTTATCTTGTCCCAAATCGAAAACGTGGACGACGGCCTCAGGCCGGTGCAGCTGCGTCCAGCCCCAGGAACCGAGGCCGGCGACGGCTGCCAAGATTAGCAAAATACGCCTTTGCCGAGGCCAGACGAAGACGGCGGCAAGGGCCGTATACCAAGCGGCGACAGCCGGCAGAGACATGGCTCCGGCCCAGAAACGGCTGTGCGGCAAGGCAGACAGAAAATAATTACCCTTCACGGCCAGGGCCAGAAGGGGCGACACGCCGTGCAGGACCATATGGGCGACAGGCTCGCAGAGAAAGCCGAGAACGGCAGCAGCCAGTCCCAGGACGATGACCAGATCCAATACAGGGGCTACGAGGAGATTGGCTGCAAAGGAATAGACGGGAAAGGCATGGAAATTGGCGAACAGCAGGGGCAGCAGCAAGACCTGGGCGCACAGGCATACGGACAGGCCGTCGCGCAGCAGCGCCGGCAGGGCGGAAAACCACGGCCGCACCTTGCCGCTGAGAAGGACGATGCCCGCCGACGCGCCGCAGGACAGGCGGAAGCTCAAATCATAGAACAAATACGGGCTATACAACAGCATGAGCAGCACTGCCGCCGCCAAGGCCTGCACGCTCGCGTAGTCCCGCCGGGCCCACAGGCTGAAGGAACAGATCAGCCCCATGATAGACGCCCGGACGACGGGGGCGACGAATTCAGCCATCGCTCCATATAGAAGGACGAAGGCAGCCGACAGAAAAAACTGCCATTTTCCCCGCAGCCCGGCTGCCCGGCCTAAAATCTGCACAACCGACAAGAGCAAGGCGATATGCGACCCCGACACCGACAGGATATGAATCAATCCCGTCACGCTGAAGCTCTCAATCAGCTCCGGCGGCAGCTCGTCATAATGGCCGCCGAAGAGCAGGCTGCTCAGGATGTGCGCCCCGTCCGTTCCCAATACGGCGCGGAAGCGGTCCGTCATAGTTTCGCGCAGTTTCGCCAAGGTATGACGCCATCCCTGAGCCGGCTGAAGCAAGGTCAGGCCGCCGTCGTCGCCGTAGCCTTTTAAGAAAATGCTTTTTTCCTTGTCGCGGTGCTGTGCATCGTAGGCTCCGCCGTTTTTATAATACCGAATGGGCCGCAGGACGCCGCGGAAGGCGACGCGGGCCGAAGGCTGAAAGGACGGATCAGCCGGCGCCGTCACATACACTGCGCCCGCTCCTTCCCGGAACGTGCCTTCGCCGACATAGGCGAAACGCTCCATATCGACGACATAGCGGGCCATCGTCTTGCCGTCGGCTTCGTAGGTACTGCCTTTTTCCCGGAGCGTCCCTTCCATATAGATGTCGGCTCCGCCTACGTAATGGGGCAGCCTGTCGTACTGTTCCGCTGCCAGCTGCAGCCGCGCGCCGCCGGCCAGCAGGCAGAACAGCAAAACCAGAGGCCAGGCCCAGCGCGTCTTTCTTGCCGCCGCGGCTAAGAGGATGGCGGCAAGACAGGCCGTAGCCCATTCCGTCAAGGATACACCCAAAGAATCTGCCGCCGCGATGCCGATGCAGAAGGCCGACACAGCCCCCAGCCCCCGATACATCATATCGTCACCTTATCCTGCAGCTCTTTATATTTCGCCGGTCCGATGCCCTTGACCTTCTGCAGTTCCTCTATGCTGGAAAACAAGCCGTGCTCGTCCCGATAGGCAATAATCTTCCGGGCCATAGCCGGCCCGATGCCCGGCAACTCGCCCAGCTTTTCCTCGTCGGCTTCGTTGATATTGATACGGCCGTCGTCTGCCTCGCCGACAGGCGGCGCGCCGTTCAAGTCATAGGGGATATGAATATGCATGCCGTCAGCCGCTTCATCGGCAAAGTTGACAGCTGCCCCATCGGCATAGGGCAAGACGCCTCCGGCGGCATGGACGGCTTCGCCGACGCGCACGTTCTTGTCAAAGGCGTATAGCCCGGGCCTGCGCACAGCACCGCTGACGTAGACGTAAGCCGACCGGGGCTGAGGCGCTTCTACGGCCGGCGCGGCAGACGACGGCTCCCCCAGCCAGTCCGGCAGCTCTCCCTGCCAAACGAATAGAGCCGCCAGCAGGCAGACTCCTATGAACACTTTCTTCATACACAGACCTCCTCATTCAGGTATTTCTTCCTCATTTCTCGGTCTGCATCGGCCGTTCCTGCCGCCGCCAGCAGGTTTAAGCTTCTTCTAATCTTCGTCTCATAAAGAGCCTCATATTTTAATATTTCTCCGTCATTCTCCGCCGCCGGCCGGTTATTTCGGTCAAAAACGAGCAATCCTATTCCATCGTCTTACATTTTGTGATATGATAAGTACATTCATCATGGATATAGTTTTAAATATATTGGAGGCCAGAACATGAAAGAATACAAACCGTTCAAATCAGGTAAAGTCCGCGAAGTATACGATGCCGGCGACAGCATCATCATGGTTGCGACCGACCGCATTTCCGCATTCGACCACATCCTGAAAAACCAGATTACGAAAAAAGGCGCGATCCTCACGCAGATGTCCAAATTCTGGTTTGATTTGACGAAAGATATTATTCCGAACCACATGATCTCCGTCGACAACGCCGACATGCCCGAATTCTTCCAGCAGGAACAGTTCCTCGGCAACAGCATGAAATGCAAAAAGCTGACCATGATCCCCATGGAATGCATCGTCCGCGGCTACATCACCGGCAGCGGCTGGGAAAGCTATAAGGAAAACGGCACGATCTGCGGCATTCAGCTTCCCGAAGGCCTGCAGGAATCGCAGAAGCTCCCCGAACCGATCTTCACGCCGAGCACGAAAGCCGAATTAGGCGACCACGACGAAAACGTCTCCCTCGAACAGGGCGCAGCCGTCCTCGACAAGACCTTCCCCGGCAAGGGCATGGAATACGCCGAAAAAATCCGCGACTACACCCTCGCCCTGTACAAGAAATGCGCCGACTACGCCTTGTCCCGCGGTATCATCATCGCCGATACGAAGTTTGAATTCGGCCTCGACGAAGAAGGAAATATCGTATTAGGCGACGAAATGCTCACGCCGGACAGCTCCCGCTTCTGGCCCCTCGAAGGCTACAAGCCCGGCCAGTCCCAGCCGTCCTATGACAAGCAGTTCGTCCGCGACTGGCTCAAAGCCAACCCGGACAGCGATTTCCTCCTGCCCCAGGACGTCATCGACAAGACGATTGAAAAATACGAAGAAGCCTATGAAATGCTGACAGGCAAAAAATTCGACAAATAAGCAACAAAAAATGGATTCAGCTCCTCACGCTGAATCCATTTTTTTGTTGCTTATGAAGTAGATTTTAACATCCAAGCTAACGGACGCAGATACTCCATACAGCCTATTCTGCCTCGATATCCGTAAAAGAAAAGGCGTCTACGTCGAATAAGCCTGTATCCAAAAGCTTAATCTGCGGGATGACCGGCAGGGACATGAAGCACAAGGTCATGACGACGTCCACGTCTTCATGGATACCCAGCACTTCGTGGCCAGCCGCGTAGATTTCTTCGGCCTGCGCTTCTACCCAATGGCCGTCCCGGTCGCTCATGAGGCCGGCAATAGGCAGGGGCATAGAGGCGATGACGGCTCCGTCCAACACGACGGCAATGCCCCCTTCCTGGGCCGCGACGGCTTCGACGGCCGCCGCCATGTCGCCGTTGTTCGCGCCGGCGACGATGATGTTGTGGGAATCGTGGGCAATGGATACGGCCACAGCTCCCTTCGTCAGCCCGTAGCCCCGCAGCAGGCCGAGGCCGACATTGCCCGTGCCGTGATGGCGTTCGACGACGGCGACCTTGACGATATCAGCGGCGGCATCATACACGAAATCGCCCCTTTCATCAACGGCTACCGTCGCCGTCCCCTTGCGGGTCACGACGCTGCCGGGAATAATATCTATCGTGTGTACCGACGGCGAGGACAGGGTCATGCGCAGCTTGCCGGCAGAAAAGCTGGCCAGATGCACGGTGTGACGGACAGCACCGGTGTCGGCCCGCGTAAAAGGCGGAATATACGCCCCTTCGGACGCGGCCTCCTCGCCGGCAATGAAAGTCTTCCAAACGGAAAACTCCTGCAAATCGTCAAACAGGACGACGTCGGCCCGTTTGCCCGGCGCCAGGGCTCCGCGGTCCGACAAGCCGTAGCATTCGGCAGCGTTGAGCGTCGCCATCGTGACGGCGCCTTCCGGCGAAATGCCGTACCGCACGCACAGCCGCAGGTGCTCGTTCAAATGACCCTTGGAAAATATCGTTTTCAAATGCAAATCGTCGGAACACAGCAGGAACCGGCGCAGGTTCTGCGGCGTGACGGCGCCGATGAGATTCGGCAAATCGCGGCAGGCCGAGCCGTTGCGCAGAAGGACGTACATGCCGAGAGATATGCGTTCCAACGCTTCTTCTGTCGTGGAACATTCGTGGTCCGTCCGAATCCCGGCAGCGGCATAGGCCTGCAGCCCGCCGCCATGAAGGCCCGGACTGTGGCCGTCGACGAGCTTGCCCGCTTCATGGGCCGCCGCTAACTTATCCAGCACGTCGTCCTGGGCTGTCGTAACGCCGGGATAGTTCATAAATTCCCCTACGCCCAATATATGCCGGTCCTGCAGGGCCCGGGCCAGCTCTTCCGCGCCGATGACGGCGCCGCTGTGGTCAAAGGCCGTCGCAGGCACGCAGGACGGGGCCATGAACTGAATATCCAACACGGTCTGCTCCGCCGCTTCGGCCATATATTGCAGTCCGGCCAGACCGCAGACATTGGCGATTTCATGAGGGTCGGCAATAATCGTCGTCGTACCCAGGGGAACGACGAGGCGGCCGAATTCCTCCGGGCTGACGTAGGACGACTCGATGTGAATATGGCTGTCGATGAGGCCCGGCGCGGCATACCGCCCTCCGGCGTCGACGACGCGCCGCCCTTCGTACGAACCGCCGATGCCGGCGAGGACGCCGTCTATGACAGCAATGTCTCCTTCCCGTATGGACTGGGTATACACATCGACAATACGGCAGTTTTTAAGGACCAAGTCGCAGGGAATGATCCCCTGGGCCGCTTCAATTCTTCGTCTCAACATGTCTTTATATGCAGAAGCCATAGGTAACTCTCCTTTGTTTGCCAACTATAGGTACTCCTATTGTACCATACCCGCTGCGGGGAAGCCAAAGTATCTTACTGAAAAATATCTTCTATATAATAAATTTATATAGCTATAAAAAATATTTTTACCCTTCTCATTGCTATTTTGACATGAAAAGGATATAATCATACCTATGTTTTTGTTTTATTTTTATAATTCATAAAAGGGGTGCATTATGAACTTCCTCGACCGCATGTTCCACTTAACGCAAAACGGCACGACTGTAAGAACTGAGCTCATCGCCGGCATTACGACCTTTATGACCATGGCCTACATCCTGGCCGTCAACCCGACAATTCTGAGCGCCGCCGGCATGGATAAGGGCGCCGTCCTCACGGCGACGGCCCTGGCGTCCCTCATCGGCACGCTGTGCATGGCCTTCTTTGCCAACTATCCCTTCGCCCTGGCTCCCGGTATGGGGCTGAACGCCTTTTTCGCCTATACCGTAGTCCTGCAGATGGGCTATACGTGGGAAATGGCTCTGGCCGCCGTCTTTGTAGAAGGCGTCATTTTTATCGTCCTATCCTTGACGAACGTCCGCGAAGCCATCTTCAACGCCATACCGATGACCCTGAAAAAGGCCGTATCTGCCGGCATCGGCTTGTTTATCGCCCTCATCGGCCTGTTCAACGCGCAAATCATCGTCGCCAACCCGGCTACGAAGATATCCCTCTTTTCCTTTAAGCAGGCCGCTGCCGACGGCACCTTCCACACCGTTGGCATCACCGTACTGCTGGCCATGCTGGGCATCTTGTTTACGGCCTTCCTCATGATCCGCCGTGTCCGCGGCAACGTCCTCTGGGGCATTTTGTTTACGTGGATACTGGCAGTCCTCTGCGAACTGACCGGCCTGTACGTCCCCAATCCAGAGCTGCATATGTACAGCGTCATCCCCGACGTATCTGCCGGTGCGGCGGCCTTCGCTCCGGCCAGCATCGCCCCGATCTTCGGCCATCTCGATTTCAGCCGCCTCTGGTCCGTCGATTTTCTCATCGTCATGTTCGCCTTTTTATTCGTCGATATCTTTGACACCTTGGGCACGCTCATCGGCGTTTCCTCCAAAGCCAACATGCTCGACGCCGACGGCAAGCTGCCCCGCATCAAGGGAGCTCTCATGGCCGACGCCGTCGCCACGACCTTCGGCGCCGTTCTCGGCACCAGCACGACGACGACCTTTGTCGAAAGCGCTACCGGCGTCAGCGAAGGAGGCCGCACGGGCCTGACAGCCGTATTCGTCGCCGCCTTCTTCGCCTTGTCCCTATTCCTGTCGCCCATCTTCATGGCCATCCCGGCCTTCGCCACCGCGCCGGCTCTGGTCATCGTCGGCTTCCTCATGCTGACCTCCGTCGTCGGCATCGACTTCGACGATTTCAGCGAAGCCATTCCGGCCTACATTACCATCATTGCCATGCCCTTTTGCTACAGCATTTCCGAAGGCATTTCCTTCGGCGTCATTTCCTACGTCATCCTCAACGTCCTGACGGGCAAACGGGAAAAAATCAGCCTGCTCATGTACATTCTGGCGGTCATCTTCATTGGAAAATATATCTTATTATAATTTTACATACGCTGCAAAATAAAACCTCTGCCGTCTTATGCGTTCGTTCCGCATGACGGCAGAGGTTTTATACGTTACAGATACGCTATCTCGGCAGCTTCATGTACAGCAGCGGATAGGGATTGCCCTGTTCGTCCAAATCCGACCGCTTATACACTGTAAAGCCCATGTGCTCGTAAAAGCCGACGGCCTGGGGATTTTGCTCGTTTACCGTTACTTCCCAGGCGCCGTATCGTTCCACGGCCTGCTGGATCAAGGCTTTTCCGATTCCCTTCCCCCGTTCTTCCGGCGAGACGAAGAGCATTTCGATACGGCTGCCGTCCAATCCCATAAAGGCCGTCATGACCTGCTGCTCGCTGCAAGCCGCGACTAATACGGGCACGCCACCCAGAGCCTGCGGCACGTATTCCTTAATAGCCTCGATTTCGTCGGCCGATAAAAAATCATGCGTCGCCTTGACCGACCGTTCCCACAGCTCCGTCAAGGCCTCGATATAGGCGTCTCTGTTCCCTTTAATTTCTGTAATATTCATCATAATCTCCTGCCTACAGGAAAAACCGCTTATGTTGAATTGCGGCATAAGCGGTTTTTCTATTCGTACTCGGTATTTACATTATTGCAAATTTTTCGTCAAGAGCTCGTTGACGACGCCGGGGTTAGCCCGGCCCTTCGTTTCCTTCATGATCTGGCCGACGAGGAAGCCGATAGCCTTCTTCTTGCCGGCCTTGTAGTCGGCAACGGACTGCGGATTGGCTTCGATGATCTTCTTGACCAGTTCTTCCAGTGCGCCCGTATCGGTAATCTGTACGAGGCCCTGTTCTTTTACGACGTCATTGGCCGACTTGCCGGATTTCCACATTTCAGGCAGTACCTTCTTGGCGATTTTGCCGGAAATGGTGTTCTTGGCGATGAGCTGGAGCAGTTCGGCCAGCGCCGCCGGCTGTACGGGCGCATCGACAGCGCCTACGCCGTTTTCATTGAGGAGCTTGGCAAATTCGCCGAGCATCCAGTTCGACGCCGTCTTGGCATCGACGCCGCATTTGACGACGTCTTCGAAATAGTCTGCCGTCTGCTTTTCCAAGGTCAGCAGGTTGGCGTCGTATTCGGGCAGGCCCAGTTCGTCCATAAAGCGCTTCTTACGGGCGTCAGGCATTTCCGGCAGCTCCTTGCGGACTTCTTCAATGTATTCCGGCGATACTTCGATAGGAATCAAATCCGGTTCGGGGAAATAGCGGTAATCGCTGTCGCCTTCCTTGACGCGCTGGAGGAACGTAACGCCCTTGGCGTCGTCCCAGCCGCGGGTGCACTGCTGAATCGTGCCGCCTTCTTCGAGGATCTGGGCCTGACGGACGGCTTCATATTCAATGCCCTTCTGCACGCCGCTGAAGGAGTTGATATTCTTCAATTCCGTCTTCGTGCCGAGCTTGTCGCTGCCGACAGGACGGACGGAGATGTTGGCGTCGCAGCGCATGCTGCCTTCTTCGAGGCGGCAGTCCGATACGCCTAAGTACTGGAGAATGGAACGCAGCTTTTCCAAATAGGCCCGCGCTTCTTCGCCGCTGCGCAGCTCCGGTTCGCCGACGATTTCCAGGAGAGGCACGCCCGTGCGGTTATAGTCGACACAGGACGAATCAGCCGTGTCGATGCTGCCGCCGCTGTGAACGAGCTTGCCTGCGTCTTCTTCCATGTGGATGCGAGTCAGGTGGATGCGGCGCTGTTCGCCGTTGACTTCAATATCCACGTAGCCGCCCTTGCAGATGGGCAGGTCAAACTGGGATGTCTGGAAGTTTTTCGGCAAATCGGGATAGTAGTAGTTTTTGCGGTCAAATTTGCTGTACGGCAAAATGTCGCAGTGCAGCGCCAGCCCTGCCTTGACGGCAAAGTGGAGCACTTCCTTATTGAGGACAGGCAATACGCCGGGAAGCCCTAAGCATACCGGGCAGACATGCGTATTCGGTTCTGCACCGAATTCAGTGCTGCAGCCGCAGAAAATCTTTGTCTTCGTTTTCAGTTCGACGTGGACTTCCAAGCCGATAACGGATTCGTATTTCATTATAATTCAACCTCCCCCATAGGCAACGGCTTGCGCAAGTCCGTTCTATTCTGTTCAAACGTATAGGCCGCACGGAGCAGCGTTTCTTCATCCAGGGCCTTGCCGATGAGCTGCATGCCGATAGGCAGGCCGTTCTTATAGCCGCAGGGAATGCTGATGCCCGGAAGACCGGCCAGGTTCAGCGTAACGGTGCAGACGTCGCCTAAGTACATGGCCAGCGGATTGCCGCTGTTCTGGCCGATCTTGAAGGCCGTATCCGGAGCCGTCGGCGTCAGGAGGACGTCGCATTGCTTCAGGGCTTCGTCGTAATCATGCTTGATAAGCGTGCGGACCTTCATCGCCCGCAGATAGTAGGCGTCGTAATAGCCGGAGCTCAGGACGTACGTGCCGAGAAGGATGCGGCGCTGTACTTCCGGGCCGAAGCCTTCGGAACGGGTCTTGATATACATATCGACGATGTCCTTGCCTTCGACGCGCAGGCCAAAGCCGACGCCGTCGTACCGGGCCAGGTTGGAGCTGGCTTCGGCCGGAGCGATGATGTAGTAGGCAGCGATGCCGTATTTTACGTGAGGCATGCTGACCGGCACGATTTCCGCGCCTAATTTCTTGTACGTTTCAATGGCTTCATCCAAGGCCTTGCGGCATTCGGCGTCGAGACCTTCGCCGAAGAACTCTTCGGGAATGCCGATCTTCATGCCCTTGACGTCGTTGACCAAGGCCTGCTTGTAGTCCTTCTTGGCCTGCGGAATAGACGTCGAGTCTTTCGCGTCGTGACCGGCAACGGCATTCAGCACAATGGCGCAGTCTTCTACGTCGTTCGTAAAGGTACCGATCTGGTCGAGGGACGACGCAAAGGCGATGAGGCCGTAGCGGGAAATGAGGCCGTACGTCGGTTTGAGGCCGACGACGCCGCAGTACGCCGCAGGCTGGCGGACCGAACCGCCCGTATCGGAGCCGAGAGACCATACGCATTCGCCGGCAGCGACGGCAGCAGCCGAACCGCCCGACGAGCCGCCGGGAACATAATCCAGCCCCCAGGGGTTATGCGTAATCTGGAAGGCCGAGTTTTCCGTCGAGCTGCCCATGGCAAATTCATCCATGTTGGTCTTGCCCAGGCTGACGTAATCGACATCCGTCAGCTTTTCAATAACCGTCGCATTGTACGGCGATTTGAAATGTTTCAGCATCTTGGACGCGCACGTAGCATACTGCCCTTTAATGCAGATATTATCCTTAATGGCACCGGGAACGCCGGCCAAATCGGCAATGGCTTCGCCGGCAGCAATTTTTTTATCGACGGCAGCAGCCGCTTCCAGCGCAAATTCGCGGTTATCCGACAAAAAAGCCTGAACCTGCGGTTCTACGGCGTCTTTGCGGGCAATATAGGCTTTCGTCAATTCAACGGCGGATAATTCGCCCTTGACGAGCTTGTCGTGTAATCCATGTATCGTTACCACAATATCCCTCCTTAATCCTGAATGACCTTCGGCACTTTGAAGTAGCCGTCTTCCGGTTCCGGCGCATTTTGCAGCGCTTTATCATTGGGCAGGGACGTATGGGGCACATCGTCGCGCATGACATTGGACATGGATACGGCATGAGCCGTCGGCTGTACATCTGTAATATCTACCTGACTCATGAGATCCATATACGATAAAATGTCGTTCAGCTGTTTCCCGACAGCGTCAATCTGGTCTTCCTTGATTTCCAAGCGGGACAACAGTGCAATTTTCTTTATTTCTTCAGCACTGATTTTCATACAGACACTCCTCGCAGAAAAATTTTAATACGTATTTACAAAATAGTATTATACCATATGAACGGCATAAAATCATCCTATTTTGGTGAGAACAGCCCCTACAGAAAATAAAATAATAAGACTTCGCATATTCACAAGTGTGTCATATTACAGTACAATGATAGTAACCAGCAATATGTCAATAAAAAATAGTCATTTATGATATACTGCGTCCCCCTAATATCTCTCGCTAAGGTATAATTGGTGTGTCTGTTACCAACACCGCAGGAATGTTGTAGTTCCCTAATATCTCTCGCTAAGGTATAATTCCGGCACGTCTTCCGTCCGCTGCACCACGGTTGTAGTTCCCTAATATCTCTCGCTAAGGTATAATTTAATGCCGTGACAAGCGATGACTTGAACGGTTGTAGTTCCCTAATATCTCTCGCTAAGGTATAATGACTATCCCAATTTCTCCGTCGAAAAAGTAGTTGTAGTTCCCTAATATCTCTCGCTAAGGTATAATCAAGCGTTGACTGCCCCTGCACCTCGTTTGGTTGTAGTTCCCTAATATCTCTCGCTAAGGTATAATGCTGCTATTGCACTTGCATCACTTTTAAACGTTGTAGTTCCCTAATATCTCTCGCTAAGGTATAATGAAATTAAAAAAGGCCTGCGCGATTCTTTGGTTGTAGTTCCCTAATATCTCTCGCTAAGGTATAATTGTACCGTAGTGGCTATTGAAGGACTAAGCGTTGTAGTTCCCTAATATCTCTCGCTAAGGTATAATTTTGCCTCTGTGCAGCCGCTCAATGCCAACGTTGTAGTTCCCTAATATCTCTCGCTAAGGTATAATAAAAAGAAGTATGAACAGTATGATTGACGGGTTGTAGTTCCCTAATATCTCTCGCTAAGGTATAATGCCAATACCCTGTTATTATTGTGGTCAATGGTTGTAGTTCCCTAATATCTCTCGCTAAGGTATAATATACCTGCCAAAAAGCACGTTGCACACTTGCTGCGACGTGCTTTTTAGTATGAAAAAAATCGCCGGAAAAGCAGAAAAAGTGCCTCTTTCGAGACACTTTTTTCGCAAAAATTATAACACAACGACTGTATTTTTCTTCTTATTTTCATCTAGATCAGGAATTTTTTCACCACATAAAATTTCCATCGCTTCAAATTGGCGTTCCGTAATCAACAAGGTACGAATAGATCCTTCTTTAGGCAATGCATGTAATATTCTCATCCGATGTTTATTAGCCGCTTCTATACCGTTGCACAGGCGCACATAAACGGAAAATTGCATCATATAATATCCGTCTTTTAAAAGAAATTGCCGAAACTGCGTCGCTGCCCGTCGTTCTGCCTTTGTTCGAACAGGTAAATCAAACATGACGATTAAACGCATAAACCTACTCATACGCATGAATCTGCAAAGGCAGCAGTTCCGGCAGCAGCAAGCATTTTTCTTTTTCTGTATAGGTACGGATCAGGCTTTGCACCGTCCGTTCTATGGCGTAATGAACGGCATGAACTTCATTTCCGGAGAAGACATTACAACTTAATAATTGGACCAGCTCTCGACGTACTGCAGCACTCATCTCCTTTTCTTCCGTTCCAACATGCCGATACGCATATATGTCGACAATAGGCCGAAACGGTTCAATTAAGTCGTCAGCTAAATTAAATGAATTTAACTCGCTATGATGAAATATTCCCAAGCTAGGTTCGAATCCGTATAAGGCCAGATACCGGGCAATGGAACCGCGAAGCACCGCATAGCCGTAATCCAGGATACTGTTTACTACATCGCTGCCATGGCGAATAAACTCGTCTCCATATAAGGCTTTAAAGTACGCTGCCGCCGCAGTTCCTTCAACGTTTGTGCTGTCGCCGGATTTAACCTTATCTATAAACTTTTTGACTACATTTTCTTTTCCGCACAGTTCCAGACACCGTCCCTGATTATAAATCTTCTGCTGTATGATCTGTTTCCAGAGCTGCTTTTTCCGCGGCCTGGTCTGCCCTACCTGCAGATTTATCATCTTCAGTCGCCGGGAATTAGCCGCAAAAGGCAGCATAACGGCGCTGGGCAAGTGTTTCTCGTTGCACAATATGACGACAGCGCCGTTTTTTACTACCGTTTCCAAACAATACCCCGTAATTGCAATACGGCGATTATCTAACAGCAGCGTAGCGATATCTTCTATGGGAATATGATGAATCTGTTCAGCTTCTATAAAAAGCTGGCTGTTTTTCTGATATAACTTTGCACCACTTTCTATGACGATATGTTGATACATTCCACATCACGCCTTTATTTAAATCCCACTCTTTTTTCTTTCTGTACATAGTGTACGTTTCCTAAAATATCTACCGTACATTTCTGTAATTTGCCAATTGTTTTGATACCCAAGCTTTCTTTTACATAGGTATTATCGTGATTCAATACAGTAATACTGGCCGTAGAAATTCCTGCTTTTCTATAATAAAGAAGCATTTCCTTTCGTTCTATCTTCGGAACTAACGTACATCCTTTCACCGTATGAAAAGATACTGGACTGAGGGATTCTATATAAATTAAATCATTGGGATACAGCGAAAACAAGAAATCTTCATCTTTCATGATTTTCCAATTATTATATGGTTCCCCCCTAGTCACTGCTCTATTCGGCAATGTCTCTTTTACCGTATCTGCCACATATATAGGTACAAAATAATATGCATTTTTTCCTTTTTCTTCTACGCCAAACACGTCAATGCGGACCATACTGCCATTATCCGCTACGCCTTTGCCTTGGTTTACCGCTACATTCAAGCTCGATTTAGTCATGATTTTTACTTTTTTGACTTCTGGTCCAGGCGTCCCGTCAGATTTCGGTTTGTAAAAAGGATCTTTAAAAGCTTTATTACCATCGCCGCCAAATTGCTCTAGCCGTCGTTTCAATGCATCATATAGTATTTTGTCGCTACTAGGATTGTAGTACCCTTCAATTTCACCATCTTTCAATTTCAAATTGGTCAATTCTGTCTTGACCATCGTATACCCATCCTGCTGCATTTTAGCGCTGCGTATCGTTTCCATATGAGCCGGCCCGTGAACCTTACGGTTAGGCATGCGGGAGACAAAAGGCGCGGAAATATTGACAATGCCTTTATATGTCGGCAGCCCCAGCGCTGCAATCGCTTCTGCCGGATTGTCGCTGACCCGAGCTTCCAATTCCTGACGGAATTTCGGCCATGGTTCGGGGAAGGGATCCGTTTTACGCGGATTGGCAGTCTGCAGTACTTCTCCTGTTTCTTTGTCAACAACCGTACCGTCTGCCGTCATGAACTGCCGCAGCTCTTTTATTTTGCTGTAGCGGGAAATCTTATTGACTACGCCTTGAGTCACGCAGGCAATAATAACGGCGTCCACAGCATGATGCAAGTCTCCGGTTTCGCGAATTTTAGAAATACCCAGCCGTTTGCGGACATATGCCGTCACAGCACCGTTGACAGGAATAATGCGTCTTTTTCTGTCTGTATATCCTTCTTTTAATTCAATATGCCGTTTCAAATAATTATATAAGTACCGGTTGATATACTGCGTATCCTGCAGATGTCTATCTTTCCATTCTTTTTCAGCATCAGCAGAATAATTGACGCGCAGTAAATTATTTCGTTTTTTTCCATCAGAAATCGTACGCTTTACCCAGTTGATAAACGCTTCTTTCCGTTCCGGCTTATCTTGAAAATATTCCATAGGCGTCCGATTGCCTTTGTCCCGGTTTTCTTTCGTCAATACCAATACCTTGTTGCGGTACGTATCATCAAAAGAACGGCTATACGGAATAATGTGATCTACTTCTGCATAGGTGGGATCATGAAGCAGACGGTTCACATCGAACTTCTTCTGCGAATAAGCGCAGTCGCCCTGTTGTTGTTCGTATAACTTATACTTGACAATATCCAACCCCGTCGGCTGCATGACGTTCAGCTCATGGAGCTTAGTTTTGATTTTTTCGTTGCGGGATTGATTGTCCTTCATAGCCTTCTCTAGCTCTGTCCGTTCTTTTGCGCTTTTAGCCAGCTCGCGGGCTAATTCAATATGAATTTCCACAGGGGGGGCATCCATATTGCCGGATAATCGCCTTAATAACTTTCAAAGCCTGACTCAATGCCCGTTTTACTACAGGATTCGGAATATCATTGATATTTTCCTGATTACTTTTCTGCGGATCGTATCCGGCGATTTCACAGGCTTTGGTATATACATGGCCCTGCTGCAGGGGCTCCAGCAGCTTATAGCATGCCTTGACCGACAAGTGGCCAAATTTACTGAATCCCGATATGTTTTCTAATAAAGCTTCAGCATCAGCCGGTTCAATAGCATGTTCCAGCAAATATCTTTTAATGGCTTCATCATTTTTGTAGACAGTAAACGCATAAGCAATGGTATCAATCTGCTCATGGCTTAATTCTGAAATACGGTCTTTTTTCACCTTATCCAAAGCTTTGCGAATCGCATGATATTCTTTGACCCAGCTAAATTTTACCTTCTTCTCGGCTTCTTCTGCCGTTTTATATTTGTCTAAATTATAATTTACATCTAAAAAGCGAACTGTATCATCCAGTCCAAGCTTATTGCGAATATCTTTAAAAGTGATATTTTCTTTTTTCCAAGCGAGTGCAGCCAACGTTTCTTTTTCCGCCTGTGATAAAGAGCGATATGTTCCTTCACAGGTTACGCGAAGATGATTAATCTTTTGCCATACATTAAAAGCCATAAAAGCATAGCTGGCTTTAGGCGCTCGTTTTTCACCGTCTTCAAAGGTGCAACAGCCAATCATTTTTTCAATTTGATTGCCGCTGTATGGACTATTCATACCGGGACCTTCATCAAAATTGCGCTGTGCTGAAAATAGCTCCATATATTCTTCTTCTAATTTCTCTGACGCATAGGCTTGTCCTAGACTCCGCTGTACGTCAAACAAGGCATGAATTTCATCAGCCAGCATATCCCGGCTGACAGTAAATGCATAAGAACCGCCTTTATTTCGTTTACAGGCTTTAAATTTTTCGTTTTTATACAGCATTTCGCCAACGGTGCGATAGTTGTTCAGAATCTCTTGATTTTCCGTAATAGCATTCAGCATCTGGCCTTCATCGCCGCTGTCGCTGATATGTTTCCGATTGGATTTGAAACCGCGGTGCTTAGCAAAGAAAATCAGCAGTCTGGCCCAATCTGAATTGGAAACTTGTTGGCTTAATGCTTGATACCGCAGTTCGTAAATATCTGTTTTTCCTATCGAATCAACATACAACTCTTCAACCTGTCGCGCATCAAGTATACGATTTCGAATCAAATATCGCCTCACGCGATGAAGCCGAAACCGACGCCGTCTTGTCAGCCGACGAGCACTGCGCGCCATCCGCCGCGGCGCAGCCAAGGATTCCCCCGTCTTCGGCACTTCTGCTTTTTCAAAGATGCGGGAGTTTAAATCGACAATACGTATGGGTTCATCGTGTGTATCTAATTCCAAGACAGCCCACCCCACGGATGTAATCCCAATATCTAAGCCTAATACATAATTCATATGATCACTCCCTGTCTCTAAAATAAGTCTGTATAAAAAGATAACGGTATGCCAAAAGGCATACCGTTAGAGCTTTGCGGTACCAACTACGTTGGACCTTATTGTAATAACCTAATATCTCTCGCCAAGATATAATTACTACATTTATAGTATACAATAGATAAGACCTAACGTCAATGCCATCAAAAGCTGTTTATATTAAAATTCAATTTATTAGTTAATTAAATTTTAATATATGCAAAAAGAACAGTCAATACTATACGGGAAAATTCAAAGATTTCAATTTATTTGTTATAATAAGATAGCCATTATGCTGAAGCATAATTGTGGATTGAAATAATTTATTAGTGATGCATTCACTGCTCAAAAGCTCCGTTGGCAGATATATTCTGCTGCGGAGCTTTTGAGCTGCAATGCATTTAAAAATAAAAATGGGACTGTCACACGAAGAGGCTAATGATTCTTCATGCGACAGTCCCTTTCCTTGACACCTATTCTACTGCAAGTTAACCCATTCAGGAATACGTACTATTCTCTGCAAAAACATTTATTTTTCCAAGGTCTTGACGAAGCCGTTTTCCTTCAGCCAATCTGTATTCTTTTCCGTCAGGGCTTTTTGGAGATCTTTAAGACTCAGGTTTTCTACTTCAATAATTTGCTGCGTCTGGGTGACGTATTTCGTTTCTTCGTAAACATAGTCGCTTAATTCTTCTTCATCGACCAGATCCTTAATGGCAAAGCGGATATCTTCCGAATCCTGCAAGGTGACGAGAAGCTTGCGCCAGTATTCAAATTCTTCCTCAGTCATCGTAAATGCGCCGAAGTCGTCCGTATCCAGACGGTCCTGGGCACAGATGACGTTTTTGGCGTAATCTACGCCGGCAATTTTGTCGTACACATGCAAATTCCGTTCTTCTCCATTTACATATATGCGCATACTGTTTCCTCCTAAATAATTCAGTTATTGCGTGTCATAACAGATTCAGAATACAAAAAAATCCCGCAGCCATGCTGCAGGATTTTTTATACTCATACTTAAGCTTCAGCTTCAACCGGGTATACGCTTACCTTACGGTTGTACTTGCCGGAGCGTTCAAAAGCGACTTTGCCGGCAGCCGTAGCAAATAACGTATCGTCTTTACCGATACCTACGTTAGTGCCCGGATGGAAATGCGTGCCGCGCTGACGAACGATAATGTTGCCGGCTTTTACGAGAACGCCGTCATGGCATTTTACGCCAAGGCGTTTGGATTCGCTGTCACGACCGTTACGCGTGGAGCCGGTACCTTTTTTGTGAGCGAACAGCTGCAAATTAAAATTGAACATCCCGTCCACCTCCTGACGTCTATGAATGGAGTATTACATACTCGCTGTATTGCTTGCTTATTTCTGTTAAGCCTAATTCCATCGCGCGCAGGATAGCCTGCGGCGCGACGCCGTCTTTCATCACATGAACGGATAAAGAGCCTTCTCCTACGTCGTACTGCACATGCTGAGCATCGTAGTCAAGCAGACCCAATAATGCCGACTGTGCCAGTGCCGATACGGCCGCGCATACGATATCGCTTCCGGCTTCGCCGTACCCGGCATGACCGGATATATCGAACCCCGTAATACGCTTCTCCTTATCACGCTGCAATGTAATCGTAATCATTAGCCTTCGATTTTTTCAATCGTAACCTTTGTGTAAGGCTGACGATGACCCATACGGCGACGGTAGTTGGATTTAGCTTTGTATTTGAAAATACGGATTTTCTTCTGTTTGCCCTGTTCCAATACTTTCGCAGTAACTTTAGCGCCTTCAACTACGGGAGCGCCTACTTTAACGTCTCCGTCGTTTACGACTGCCAAAACCTGGTCGAATACTACTTCGGAATCAACATCAGCAGCCAGTTTTTCGACAAAAATGCTGTCGCCTTCCTGAACGCGATACTGTTTTCCGCCCGTTTTAATAATAGCGTACATGAGTGACACCTCCTCATACATATACTCGCTGAATACGGCGCCCTTTGCAGGGACTTACGAGCCTCTCCATGCGGCTTATCCTAGCCACTTATGCTACGACTTTTCCAGTATACATGACAGCCGGTAAACTGTCAATAGAATTTTTCAAGATTTACAGCTATTTTTTCCAGACCTCTTTATCTGCCGTTATGGTTGAAATAATCGGCCAGTCCTTTGACGATGCTTTCGGCAAAATTCTGCTGCTGTTTTTCCGAATTGAGGGCCCGTTCTTCCGTCGGGTTGGAAATGAAGCCCAATTCCAAAAGGACGGCCGGCATATTCGTATGGAGCAGCACGTAGAAATTAGCCGTCCGCGTGCCTCTGTCGGGGAACTCCGTCGCCTGCATGTTCTGATTGTGGATGTACTTGGCCAGGCTGTAATCATGAGGCGTCTTGCTGTTGTAATACGCCGTCACGCCGCGGGCGTCGGCCGAAGAGAAGGAGTCGATGTGAACCGATACGAAGGCGTCGGCCTTTGCCGCATTGGCAATATTGCAGCGGGCCTGCAGCTCTTCTGCTGCGGCATCGTACGGAGCATATACGTCGACGTCGGTCGTGCGGGTCATGATGACCTTCGCGCCAGCATCATTCAGCAAATCGGCGATCTTCTTGGAAATCGCCAGGGTGATATTCTTTTCCTGAGAGATCTTGCCGATTGCGCCGACATCGGTACCGCCGTGGCCCGGATCGATGCAGATGACCTTATCCTTTAAGCCCTTGGTCAGCTTGTATGAACGGCTGCTGCTGTACAACGGCACCTTGACGGAATAGGTCGAGCTGAGGGACGTATTGTCAATGCCGATCTTAGCGTCGTTCCAGTGCATCCACTGCTTGACCTTGCCCGATTTGTCGTTGACGTCGATGACGACGCGGCATTCCTTTTTAGCCTTGTCCGTTCCCGGCAGGGTAAAGACATTGACGTCGCTCTTGGTCACGGCCCTGGGGACCTTGATGTTGACATCTGTACCGGACGAACGCTGAGACAAGCTGATGCGGGACACGACGTTGCGGTCCGCATTGTACTTCTTTTCTACGTTTTTAGCAATCTTGGCGTTCGGCAGCGTCACGGTGACATATTTCCCGTCCTTATCGATAAAGAGGCGCGGCGTGACCTTGCTGTCCAATTCCAATACGGTTCGTACAAAAGGAACGTTGGCGTCGTTGCGGGTCGCCGTGCGGACGCTGGTGATTTCCGCCTTAGAAGCAGCCTGCGCCGGCAGCATGGGAATCAGGCACAGGAGCATCAGGAGCGGAAGTATAAAAAGTTTCTTCATCACGTATATCTCTCCTTTGAAAAAATTGACCTGTTTATTATATCACATGTCGCTGCCGGATAATATCTTTTTGTGGCAAAATTCCTATTCGTATTTTCGCTAATCCTTCAAGGCCTTCCGCAGCGCCGCGATTTCATCGCGCAGCCGCCGTTCTTCCGCGCCGTTGCGCTCGATGGTGATCGTATAGGCCATGCCCTCTGCTGCGCCGTCCGGCAGCAGCTCCGCCGGAATCTGCAGGACATGTTCATCGTCGTTCAGTATGATATAGGCCGTCGTCCCGGTAATGCGGTCGACGCTGCCGATAAGCGTCTTCATATTATCGCTCCTTTGTTATGGTATATCCCTGGCCGTCGCTGACGACGGATATCGTACCGTCCCGGTCCGTCCGGTATACGTCTGCCCTTTGCTTTTTGAGCGCTGTCAAAACGGCGGCATGGGGAAATCCATAGGAATTGCCGGCGCCGCAGGAAATGACGGCGGCTTCCGGCCTCACAGCCTCGAGAAACGCCGGGCTGGAAGAGGTCCTGCTACCATGATGGCCGGCCTTGAGCACCGTCGCCTTCAGGTCGTTTCGCCGGCCCTGGCGGAGCAGCTGTTCCTCTGCTTCCCGCTGCGCGTCTCCCGTAAACAAGACGGAAAAGCTGCCGAAGGATACCTTGCAGACAACAGACTGGTTATTGGTCCGGCCGCTTTCCGATACAGCCATCGCTGCCGCCCCTTCTGCCGACGGCCACAGGACATGGCACACGACGTCGCCGGCAAAAACAATCTTGTCTCCCCCTTTTAAGGCTTTATAGGAAATCTTCTTACGCGCGATGTTCTTGACGTAATTCTTGTACATCGCCGTGCGGGATTCTTGCCCGTTGTCGTATATTTGTTTGATGTGAAACTGGTCGAACAAGGCGGCCATGCCGCCCATATGGTCGCCGTGCGGATGGCTTATCAGCACGACGTCCAGCGTCTGAACGCCCTTTTCCTTGAGCTTCTGTACCAAAGCAGGCCTGCCGTCTGCGTCGCCCGTATCGACGAGCATATGTTGTCCCTTGTACTGCAGCAAGGCCGCGTCGGCCTGGTCGGCGTCTAGGAAATGGACTTGCAGCTGCTCCGCCTCTGTGCCCGCTCCCCGTCCGCAGCATGCCGCAAAGAGAAGGCACGCCGCCAGCAGGATAATACAACAACAACCGGCAAGAGCCGTCCGCAGCGCTGCCGCGCGCCCTTTCATCTTAATCCAAGATCATCGGCGCCTGCAGCAGCGGCACTGCCATTTCTTCCTCCATGCGCCGGATCACGCCGGGCACGGCGTCGGCCACTTCCATC
>USGG01000013.1 GCA_900554215.1 uncultured Megasphaera sp. | reverse complement strand
GGAAGCTACAAAATACTGTAACAGGAGCATATACCCCAACATTTGACAAAGAACCGTTTTTATAATCTTGATACTCATGGTATAATACCTGTAACATCCAATAGACAGAAAGGAGCTGGTTTCCTGTGAATATAGTGCTGCAACTCCGTCGGCGAAGCGTCGATAGTATCCGCCGCTTTACGGTGCCGTTTATCATTTCCCTATTATTGTTTGCCGATGTAGCCTATCTGACTTGCTGGCCGTCGGACGAAAAGTGGCCTGTCTATGGCGCTATATCTCTGTGTATTGCTGCTATGTTTTCTGTCTGGTGGCAGCTGGTATTGGAAGTACGCCGGATTAGGGGGGCGAAGGCCTGGTTATGGCAAGGCGCGTCTCTTATCGTTTGGGGCTCCTCGTACGGTGCGTGGATGACCGTGCAGGACATGACTTACATCATATTATACGGCTCCGGTATTTTTCTGGCCTTGACAGCCGGTATTCTGGCCTGGTTGACGTATCATGCCGGTGAAAGCGCCTTTAACCGCTTATTCTGCGGCGCCCTGCAGGCTGTCGGCGTCGCCGTCGTCGCTGATATATCCCTGTCTGTTTGCGCCATGGCCCTGCAGACGTTGCTTCAGTTGTCCCTTTCTTTTTCCACCTTGTATGCACTGATTTTCTATGCGTCGTTTCTAGTCGTCGGATGGAACGTATTCTTATCGTCTGTTCCCGAGCCGGGACGGCCGGCTGCACCGTCCAAGCCCTTCGGCAGCGTCATGGCTTACGTCGTCGTACCGGTTTACGGCGTATTGCTGGTGATTCTGTACATATACATCGCCATGATTTGCTTTAAGGGAGAAATGCCCGTAGGGAAGATGAATTGGTTTGCTTCCATTGCGCTGCTGGTATATGCTTTTTGTTATTTGACTTGCAGTAATTATGACAATCATGTCTGGCTGCTGCGTTACCGCCGTTGGGGCGGCCTTCTCCTCATTCCTGTCGTAGCTGTACAACTTTGGGGCGTGTATATTCGTCATGAAGCTTATGGATTGACGGAGCTGCGCTATTTGTCTATGGCCTGCACGGCCTTCGGCATCGCCGTGATCCCGGCGGCCCTGCGACGCTTGTCCGGAACCTGGCTGTTTCTATTGGCCGCCGGTATGACGCTGGTCATTTCCATAACGCCCTTGAACGTACTGGACGCCCCGTACCGCAGTCAGGAAAGGCGGCTGCTGGCAATGATGGAAGAAAAGGGAATGCTTCAAAACGGCGTTGTCTCAGACGCGGCGGATATGTCCCGTGAAGATAAGGAAGAAATATACAGCACGTACTGCTACGTGAAGAGCTATACGGGCCAGAGGGACCCGGCTGTTGAAGTTATTCTGCAATCGCCGGTCATGGAATCTCTCCGCTATGCCGGGCCGTATTACCGGTCGCGGTATTTCATCAATGACAGCACAGCCGTGTCGGTAGCCGGATACGCGGCGATGTACACCGTAGAAAGGACTGCCGGTAAAGACGGAATGCTCACGGTTAAAACGCAGGCGGGAGACATAGCGATTTCCTTGCTGCCCTATGCCGAACAGCTGTGTCGTCAGTACGAAGGCGCCGGTCAGATAGCCAATCGAAATGTGGCGAATTTGTATCTCGTTCCTGACGACGGCCATTACCTCTATATACGCACGATGAATGTCGATTTGGCCGACGATACTATCCAGAGCATTTCCATATCGGCCATCCTGTTGGAAAAATAAAGTTGCCTCAGGCCGTAGTCATGGTATAGTATACATAGATGGACATGAAGGAGTGTTATATATGGATACGAAGAAAAAACTATGCAAAATCGGTGAAAAAATGAAGGAAGCCGGTCTCGTCGCTGCCTGCGACGGCAATATCAGCTTCCGAAACCCTAATGGAACGATTGTCATTACGCCGTCGGGCCTGCCGAAGGGCGAATTGAAGCCGTCTCAGCTTCTGGTTATGGATATCAGCGGCAAGATAATAAAGGGAGAAGGCAAACCGTCGTCAGAAACGCCTCTTCATTTGGAAATCTATAAGGCTCGTCCCGATGTCAATGCTATTATCCACGCCCATCCCATCGTCGCCACCGCCGTGACCGTTGCCGGATTAACCTTTCCCAGCACCATTGTGACTGAAGGCGCTATCGTCCTGGGGAAATCCGTACCGACCGTGCCGTACGCCGCGCCGGGCAGCGCCGAATTGGGCAAGGCCTGTGCCGAATACGCCAAGAAGGTCAATGTATTCCTCATGGAACGCCATGGTGCGACAGCTCTTGGCAAAGACCTGAAGGAAGCCCTGTACCGTATGGAAACGCTGGAAGCCGTCGCCAAAGTCTACCGGGCGTCGCTGGCCTTCGCCGTCAATTCCCGGGCGTTACAGGATATCAGCCGCAGCCAGGAGCTGGCATCGTTTTTCCTGCGCTAGTCAATTCAGATTAGATGTTAAGCAAAAAGCTGTTCAATCCATCGTCGGCTGAACAGCTTTTTTGTATACGCAATTTATCTTTTTCAGATTTTTTCTTTTGATAAGAAATTATCCTTTCGATGAATCTTATCAAGGACTCAGCGTAGGGGGATACGTTACTTGCTCCAGTCCTTCGGCTCTACGACGTAAGTCGTTTGGTTTTCAAAGACGACGAAGCCCGGCGCGGCGTGGGCCGGCTTTTTGACGTTGCGCACAAGGGCGCAGTCTACTTCGGCCTTCGACGTGCCGCGGGCCTTGCTGTAATAGGCGGCCATCTGGGCGGCCATTTCGATTTGCTCGTCTGTCGGCGTCACGTTGTGGCAGGCCAAAATGACGTGGGATCCGGGCTGGTTTTTGATGTGAAACCACAGGTCGTAGGGATGGGCTTTCTTCTGGGTCAGGAAATCGTTCTGCCGGTTGTTGCGGCCTACCCAGATGGGGATGCCGCCGGCATCGGCTGTCAGGATTTGCTGAGAAAATTCCCGCTTCATCTTATCCTTGGACGAGGAGGAGATAAGGCCCATTTGCCGCATTTCGGCTTTAATATCGACGATTTCCGCTTTGCTGCCGATGTTGTCTAAGGCGTATTCCAGCGAGTAGAGATACTGGAGATGCTGCTCGTTTTCGGCAATGAGCTCGGCCGATCTCTGCTTGCGGTTGCGCATCTTCGTGTAGCGCTTGTAATAACGGTTGGCATTGTCCGTCATGGAATAGGCCGGTTCGAGGGGAATGGTAATCAGTTCCTGCTGCTCCGACAGGAGATTGGCGACGGTGACGCTTTTTTCATGGTCTTGCTTTTCGTAGGCGTAAATCATGAGCAAGTCGCCGTAAAGTTTGTAGGTATCCATTTTATCCGTTTCTTTCAATTCGGATGAAATGCGCCTGATCTTTTTCTTTTGCTTTTCAATGAGCTTGGCGACGCGCTTCTGCATCTCTTCCTGCTCGCCGTTGAGGCTGCCCTTACTGGCGGCCTGATAGTCGTCGAGGTATTCTTCGATGGACGAGAAGCGGCGGCGCGGATAGGCGGACAGGCTTTGCAGCTCCAGGGGGAAGATGATTTCCTTTCCCTTGACCGTATAGACGAAGGCCCCCGATACGCCGTCAAGCTCTTGGCCCAGGCGTTCGATACAGCGGCACCAGGAGAATTTGTCGGCCGGCGGCAGGTCCTGGACGAGGGCGTTTTTATCGAGGCCGCTTCGGATGGCCAATTCGTCGAGGACGACGGTGCTCATGCCGTTGAACCGCTTGAGCATCCACTTTCCCAAGGGTTCATCCGTGCCCGTTTCCATCATGGCGGCTAATTCTTCGGCGGAAAAGTCGAAGGGGTTCATGCGCATGAAGTTAGGCGGGAAATCATAGGGCTCCTTGGGGAAGATAGTACGCAGGGCCTGCTTGTCCTTGCGGGTCTTGATGAGAGCTTCGATGATGACGCCGTCTTCGGTGAAGATGACGTTGCTGTATTTGCCCATGAGCTCGACGTGGATCTTCCTCGTAGCCAGCTGGCCCGACGTGTCGAGGACGTCGACGGCGATTTCGATGAGCCGGTCCATGTGGAGCTGGCTGATCGAGGCGATGCGGCCGTTTTCATAATATTTGCGCAGAAACATGCACAAGCCCGTCGGCACGTCCGGCGTCGGCGGCATCTGCCGCGCGACGTACAGCCGAGGCGAATCATCCAAGGTCATGATGAGATGGTGGACTCCCGTATCGTTGAACACGCGGAAGTAAAGAGAGCGGTTGTCCAGCTGGTATATTTTGGAAATCTGACCGCCCTTTAATATATCTTTTAATTCATTAGTAATGCAATGAAGCGTAATGCCATCGAGATTCATAATGACAACTCCTGTTCTTTTACAAAATTACTCTATTCTGACATCATACCATAAATACGGGGCCGTGAGTAGATAGGCCTGCGGCCGGGCGCGGATTTTGAGGGGAAAAGTCGGCCTTTTGCGTAAAAGTATATAGACCTGCGGCCGGATTTACGTTATACTAATACATTAGATAGAACGATGCTGTAGAGGAGGTCATCATAGTGCGCAGTATGACCGGCTTCGGCCGAGGTACGTACAGCGATGAGCACGTCAGCGTGACCATTGAAATGCGTGCCGTCAACCAACGATTTTTAGAATTAAACATCCGCATGCCCCACGCCTATCTGGCGCTGGAAGATAAATTGCGGAAAAGTATAAAGGAGACGCTGCACCGCGGCAAGGTCGACGTATACGTCACCGTCGGCGAGCTGACGCCGGCGGCACCGCAGATTCGTATCGACTACGCGGCCCTGGCAGCCTGCAAGGCGGCGCTGGACGACGTAAACCAGTCGCTGTTCGGCGGAGAAAAGACGACGCTGCCGCTGATCATGGGCTTGACTAAGGACTGGTTCGTTCAGGAACCGCCGGCAGTCAACGCCGAAGAGGTATGGCCCGTCTTCGCCCAGGCCCTGCAGGGCGCCTTGGACGGCATGGTCGCCATGCGGGACAAGGAAGGAGCTAATATCCGCCGCGACTTGCTGGCGCGGACCGACAGGATGGCGGCTATGATCGAGGCCATTGAAGCGAAGAAAGAAGACGTCGTCGCCCGCTATAAGGAGCGGCTGGAGAAGAAAATACTGGCCTTGTTCGATGCGGCACGCCAGGTTCCCGACCAGGACCGGCTGCTGCAGGAAGTAGCTACATACGCCGACAAGGTGGATTTTACAGAAGAAGTTGTACGCTTCCGCAGCCATGTGGTACAATTAAAGGGCTTTCTGGAACAGGACGGTGACGTAGGCCGCAAGCTTGATTTCCTCATCCAGGAACTGAACCGGGAAGTCAATACGATTGGCTCGAAAGCCAACGACACCGACGTGACGGAATATGTCCTGCAGCTGAAAAACGAAATCGAAAAAATCCGCGAACAGGTGCAGAATATCGAATGATGGTGAGGCTATGAATTTCAACTTATTGAATATAGGGTTCGGCAACATGGTAATGGGCAGCAAAGTCGTAGCCATTATCAGCCCCGAATCGGCGCCGATCAAGCGCATGGTGCAGGAAGCGCGGGAGCGCAATACGCTCATCGACGCGACCTTCGGCCGCAAGACCCGCTCAGTCCTTATCATGGACAATGGGCAGATCATCTTATCGGCCCTGCAGGCGGAAACTATTTCCCACCGCATTTTGCAGGTCGACGGGGAAGACCAGGAAGAACCAGAAGAAGATTTATAAGAGAGGATGGAGCGACCATGATCGATTCAGGTCTGCTTATCGTCGTCTCCGGCCCGTCCGGTGCCGGCAAGGGGACGATATGCGACGCACTGCGGGAGCATTTTCCCAATATCCATTATTCTATTTCCATGACGACGCGCCAGCCGCGGCCGGGCGAAGAAGACGGCGTCAACTATTATTTTACCGACAACGGCCGTTTTGAAGAGCTGCTGAAGGAAGACGCGTTCTTGGAACACGCCAAGGTATACGACCATTATTACGGCACGCCGAAGGAATACGTATACCAGATGCTCCGTCAGGGCAACCACGTCATGCTGGAAATCGACATTCAGGGAGCTATGCAGGTGAAGGAAAAATATCCCCAAGGTGTCTTTATCTACATCGTTCCGCCGAGCAAGGCCGTCCTGGAAGAACGGCTCCGGGGACGCCATACCGACTCGGACGACGTCATCGCCGCGCGGCTGGCGAAGGCCCGGAACGAGCTGGAATGGATTGATAAATACGACTATGTCATCGTCAACGACGATCTGGGCGAAGCGATTCAGAAGGCCGCTGCCGTGCTGAAAGCCGAGGAGTGCCGAGTCATGCGCAACGCTAACTGTATCGAAGAGACTAAGCAGGCGTATCAATAGAAATTTGTATGCAGTAAAAGAGGAGAGATGTTCTTATGTTGATTAAACCGACGTTGGAATCGTTAATGAAAAAAGTAGACAGCAAGTACACCTTAGTTACGCTGGCGGCAAAACGGGCCCGCGAATTGACGGACGGCGACGAACCGCTCGTAGACGTAGAAACGACGCGCGTCGTTTCCATCGCGATGGAAGAAATCGATCAGGGCAAGATTACCTATGAAAAGCCTCAGGGCGGCATTAAATAATTGCGGAGGACATCATCGCCATGTTATTAGAAAACAAGAAAATCGTCTTGGGCGTCAGCGGCGGCATCGCCGCATTTAAGGCCGCCGAAATCGCCAGCATGCTGCGCAAGCGCGGCGCTGAAGTCAAATGCATCATGACCGATCACGCGACGGAATTTATTACGCCGCTGACGATGCGGGAAATTTCCGGCAATCCCGTCGCCGTATCCATGTTCGGCGATATTCCCGAATTTAACGTCGAGCACATCGCCCTGGCCCAGTGGGCCGACGTGTTCGTCATCGCCCCGGCTACGGCCAACGTCATCGGCAAAATTGCCGGCGGCATCGCCGACGATATGCTGACGACGACGGTCATGGCAACGACGGCGCCCGTCGTCATCGCTCCGGCTATGAACAGCAATATGTACATGAACCCGATCGTGCAGAAAAATATCGCCGCTCTCAGAGAGTACGGCTATGAAATCATCGAGCCCGCTACAGGTCATTTGGCCTGCGGCGTTACCGGCGTCGGCCGTCTGCCCGACCCGGAAGATATTGTCGATTACATTGAATTTGCAGCCTGCCGGACGGACCTGCTGAAAGGGAAGAAGGTCATCGTCACGGCCGGCGGCACGCGCGAGCCTATCGACCCGGTCCGCTTTATCGGCAACCATTCCAGCGGCCGCATGGGCTTTGCCATCGCTAAAGCCGCCGCCTTTGCCGGCGCAGACGTTACGCTGGTAGCCGGCAGCAACGACCACCTGAAGACGCCGGCCGGCGTAGCGCGCCGCGTCGACGTAGGCAGCACCAACGACATGAAGGCTGCTGTCGATTCGTATTATGACGACTGCGACCTGGTCATCAAGTCGGCCGCCGTCGCCGATTACCGTTCGGCTCATCCGGCAGCGAATAAGATCAAGAAATCTGACGAAACGCTGACCTTGACGATGGCTAAAAACCCGGACATCCTGTACGGCTTGGGCCAGCGCAAGGCTCATCAGGTTCTCATCGGCTTTGCTGCCGAAACGACGAACCTCATCGAGTACGGCACGGCTAAGTTAAAGAAGAAGAACCTCGACATGCTCGTCGCCAACGACGTCAGCGCCGAAGGGGCCGGCTTCCAGGGCACGACGAATATCGCCACCTTCCTGTTCCCTGACGGCTCGATGGAAAAGCTCGAGAAAATGGACAAGGAAGACCTGGCGACGGTCATCGTAGAACGGGCCGCGGCGATTTTAGCCAAAAAAAATCAGTAATCGAGGCCATGATTTTTCGAATAGGTCTTGCATAATTCCTCTTGTTAGTATACAATAGGTCAAGTGAATAAAATATTTAACCATCAAGAGCTGTGGAGGGATTGGCCCGATGATGCAGCAGCAACCTTCAGTGAATGAAAGGTGCTAAATCCAACAGTGTAGCGTACTGAAAGATGGGCTGATACATACCCCTCTTTTCAGAGGGGATTTTTTTTGAACGCATAAGGAGGATATAATGGCAAAGAATCGTGAATTTTTTACGTCTGAATCCGTAACCGAAGGCCATCCCGACAAAATGGCCGACCAAATCTCTGACGGCATTTTGGATGCAATTTTGGAAAAAGATAAAAACGCCCGCGTCGCCTGCGAAACCCTCGTAACGACGGGCATGGTACACGTCGTAGGCGAAATCTCCACGACGTGCTACGTAGATATTCCGCACATCGTGCGCGAAACGGTCCGCAATATCGGATATACCCGCGCAAAATACGGCTTTGACTGCGATACATGCGGCGTCCTCGTCTCCCTGGATGAACAGTCTCCGGACATCGCTATGGGCGTCGACGAAGCGCAGGAAAAGAAATCCGGTACGACGGATAAATTCGACTCGATCGGCGCCGGCGACCAGGGCATGATGTTCGGCTATGCGACGAATGAAACGGACGACTACATGCCGCTGCCGATTTCTTTGGCTCATCGCCTGTCCCGCCGTCTGGCCAAGGTCCGCAAGGACGGCACGTTGCCGTACCTCCGTCCGGACGGAAAGACGCAGGTAACGGTCGAATACGAAGACGGCAAGCCCGTCCGCATCGACACCATCGTCATTTCGGCTCAGCACAGCCCGGAAGTTACGCGCGAACAGATTGAGAAAGACCTGCTCGAATACGTCATCAAACCGGAACTTCCCGAAGGCTTGTTCGACGACCAGACAAAACTGTTCATCAACCCGACAGGCCGCTTTGTCATCGGCGGTCCGCAGGGCGACTCCGGACTTACGGGACGCAAGATCATCGTCGACACCTACGGCGGCATGGCTCGTCACGGCGGCGGCGCCTTCTCCGGCAAAGACCCCACAAAGGTCGACCGCTCGGCAGCTTACGCAGCACGCTATGTGGCAAAGAACATCGTAGCCGCAGGCCTGGCCGATAAATGCGAAATCCAGCTGGCTTACGCCATCGGCGTAGCCCATCCCGTTTCTATCCACGTAGAAACCTTCGGCACGGGCAAAGTCGAAAACGAAAAGATCGTCGAATTGATCCGCAAACACTTCGACCTCCGTCCGGCCGGCATCATCGAAATGCTCGACTTGCAGCGCCCGATTTACAAACAGACGGCTGCTTACGGTCATTTTGGCCGCAACGATCTGAACCTGCCTTGGGAACAGCTTGACAAAGCCGACGTTCTCCGTCAGGAAGCTGGCTTATAAGACTGGGTCATCTCAGAGGAATCATGCCTTCTATGTGGCATGGCTGAATTAAATATGATACAATGTATAGGGGCTTGCTTCGTCAAGTCCCTATATTTATGTTATACAAACGCAGGAGCAGGGCTATGGTAGCAGACATCATCATCAATACGACGGCCAAACGGCTGCAGCAGACCTTTTCCTATATCGTTCCGGACGGCATGGCCGTGCGCGTCGGCAGCCGCGTCCGCGTTCCCTTTGGGCGGCGGCAGGAAGAAGGAATCGTCGTCGCCGTCAGCGAGAGGGATGCAAAGGAATACGCATACGAGCTCAAGCCGATCAGCGCCGTGCTGTCGGCGCAGGCGGGGTTCCAGGAAGAAATGATCGAAACAGCGTCCTGGATCAGCCGGTATTATCTCTGCAGCCTTGCCGACGCCCTCCGCCTGTTCATGATAGAAAAGAAAGGGCTGGAAGTCCGTCTGTATATTACAATGGGAACGAAGGCCCCCGCGTCGGCGGAAGAGGCCGCTGTCGCCGCGTACGTCCAAACGAAAGGCCGGGTAGAAAAAACGGCGCTGGCGCGGAAATTCGGCGCTAGTCAAGTAGATGATTTCCTTGCGGCAGGCGTACTGCAGGTAGAAAAGGGCTGGAAAAATAAAATATCCGATAAAACGGAGAAGTGGCTGTCCTTTGTGCGGGACGATGCCGACGGCCTGCTGGCGAACCGACGGCGGCAGGCGGCTTTGCTGGCTGAATTAAAGCAAGCAGGCAGCGCGCCCGTATCTTCCTTTATCGGAAAAGGCTACAGCAGCGACGTCATACGCCGCCTCTGCGGCACGGGACTGGCGGCTATCAGCGAAAGGGACGTCCGGACGAGGCAGCTGCTGCCGACGTTAGGGCAGAGCCGTCCGCTGACGCTGACAAGCGAGCAGGCTCAAGCCGTACAGGCCGTACGCGGCGATACAACGGGGCGCACCTATGTCCTCCACGGCGTCACCGGGAGCGGCAAGACCGAAGTGTACATGCAGCTGGCCGAAGACGTATTGCGGCAGGGAAAGCAGGTCATCGTCCTCGTGCCGGAAATCGCCCTGACCGGTCAAATCGTAAGGCAGTTTGTCCGCCGCTTTGGAAACGACGTCGTCGTCATGCACAGCCAGCTCTCAAAGGGCGAACGGAAAAACAACTGGCTCCGCATGCTCCGCGGCGAAAGCCACATCTGTATCGGAGCCCGCTCGGCCGTCTTTACGGCGGCGCAGCGTCTCGGCCTCGTCATCGTCGATGAAGCTCACGACAGCTCGTACAAGCAGGAAGAATCGCCGCGCTATCATGCCGTCGCCGTAGCGCAGAAGCGCGCCGCCTATTACTGCTGCCCGGTTATATTGGGCAGCGCCACGCCTTCGGTCAGCGATTACTACGCAGCCCTGCAGGGAGAATATACGCTGCTGGAGCTGAAAGAACGCATCCACGGCCGGCCCTTGCCGACTGTAACCATTGCCGACATGCGCGACGAACTGGCCAGGGGCAACTACCGCGTCTTGTCGGACGCTATGGTTTCCCTGCTGGAAGAAACGCTGGCAGCCAGGCAGCAGGCTATCATCCTGCTGAACCGCCGCGGATTTGCCACCTTCGTCATGTGCCGCAAGTGCGGCTACGTCGTCAAATGCGACATCTGCGACGTGCCCATGGTCTACCACAAGCAGAGCGACCACCTGCAGTGCCACTACTGCGAGGCGTCCAAGCCGATTCCGACGGTATGTCCGGCCTGTGGCAGCAAGTACATCAAGTTTTTTGGAACGGGAACGGAAAAGGTCGAAGAACAGCTAGGCGAGCTGTTTCCCAGCAGCCGCGTCGTACGCCTGGACCAGGATACGGCCAGCCGCAAGCACAGCGGCGAGCAGATATTGGAACGATTCAGGAAGCATGAATACGATATCCTTTTAGGGACACAGATGGTAGCGAAGGGGCATGACTTTGCCAACGTCAGCGCTGTCGGTATTTTATCTGCTGACAGCCTGCTCAACCTGCCGGCCTATTGGGCTGGCGAACGAACCTTTCAGCTACTGACGCAGGCAGCCGGACGGGCCGGAAGAGGCGATGCGCCGGGCAGGGTCGTCATGCAGACCTATGCGCCGGAGCACTACGTTATTCAATGCGCGCAGAAGCAGGATTATCATGCCTTCTATGAGCAGGAAATCGAATTTCGCCGTGCCCTGCAGTACCCGCCCTTTCATCGCATTATTAAAATCATCCTCACGGACGAAGAGGAGCAGCTTCTGTGGCGGCGGGGAAACGATCTGGCGGCGGCGCTGCAAGGCTGGACGCGCCGGGAAAACAGTCCCGTTGAAGTCATTGGCCCTTTTGCCGACATCATCAAGAGGATACGCGGCAAATACCGCCTGGTCATCTTGATAAAAGGCGAATCCCTGGATGATATCAAAGACTATATGCGTCGTGAGCCCCAGTGCTGGGCTTCCGGCGTCGTCATCGACGTAGACCCGTCCTTCTAAAACAAAAACGGCCCTATCTGTAGAGATATTCAAAAATATGATATAATAAAGAGAAAAATGTAAATATACTATAGTAAGCTATGAGGTGAGATAATGGCAACACTAAAAATCATGGAAGCCGGCGCACCTATTTTAAAAGAAACGGCGAAACCGGTCGAACATATTACGAAACACATAAAAAAACTACTTGATGATATGGCGGAAACGATGTACGCTGCCGAAGGCGTCGGCCTTGCGGGACCACAGGTCAACGAATCGCTGCAGCTCGTCGTCCTCGACGACGGAAACGGCTTAATCGAGCTGATCAATCCGGAAATCATCGAGCGTTCGGAAGAAACAGACGACGGCGACGAAGGGTGCCTGAGCGTTCCCGGCTACTACGGCACGGTAAAGCGGTATCACCGCATCAAGGTTAAGGCTCTGAACCGCCGCGGCAAGACGGTGATCTACGAGCCCGAAGGATTTTTGGCTCGTATTTTCCAGCATGAAATCGATCATTTATACGGTACGCTTTTTATTGAAAAAGCAGAAAATTTACGGAGAGTAGACTAATGAAGCCGCTACGTATTGTTTTTATGGGGACGCCCGATTTTTCCGTACCGTCCCTGCAAGCACTGCACGATCAGGGCTTCGATATTGCTGCGGTGTACAGCCAGCCCGATAAGCAGCGGGGCCGCGGAAAAAAGGTATCCTTTTCGCCCGTAAAAGAGAAAGCCCTGGAATTGGGTATTCCCGTGCTGCAGCCGGACACGCTGCGAGACGAGCAGGTCGTAGCCGAACTGGCGGCGTTTCATCCCGACGTCATCATCGTCATTGCTTACGGCAAGATTTTGCCCAAGGCCGTGCTGGATATTCCTAAGTACGGCTGCCTGAACGTGCACGGCTCGCTTCTTCCGAAGTATCGGGGAGCCGCTCCGATTCAGTATGCCGTCAAGGACGGCGAGGCCGTGAGCGGCGTGACGATCATGCTCCTCGACGAAGGCATGGATACGGGGGCCATCTTGAAGAAAGCGGAAATAGTGCTGGACCCGAAGGAAACGACGGGATCGCTCTTCGATAAGCTGTCCGTATTGGGCGCCCAGACGCTGACGGACGTGTTGGCCCATATTGAAGAGTATGAACGAAATGCCTGCCTGCAAGATGAATCTCAGGCTACGTATACGGCAAAAATCGACAAGGAAACGGCGCAAATCGACTGGACGCAGGACGCCGTCGTCATCGAGCGGCTTATCCGCACTCTCGATCCTCATCCCGGCGCTTATACATGGCTCGACGGCAAGCGCCTCAAGGTATGGAGCGCCGATGTCGTTGACGGAGCCGACGCCGAACCGGGGACGATTATCGCCGTTACCAAGAAGACCTTTACGGTTCAGACCGGCAGCGGCGCGCTGTGCCTGCGGGAAGTGCAGCCAGAAAGCCGGAAGCGCATGCAGACGGCTCAGTTCCTTCAGGGGATTTCCTTGCAGCCCGGCGACGTCTTAATAAGGGAGTAACCCCGTGAAGGCAGCGTACAGGCAGACGATTTTATTTTTAAGCGGCGGCGGTATCGCTGCCGCCGTCTTTTTAGCTGGATTTGCCGCCGTTTGCGCGCTGGTCAAACCGGGACTGGCCCTGTATATGCCGGCCGCAGCGGCTTGGTGGGACTGGGCCGTCCGGCTGTGTTTGGCGGCCGCCGCAGCAGCCTATGGGTTTACGTGGGTCTGTGTGCTGGCCGGAACGCCTTCAAACAAGCGACTTCGCCAGCTGTTATTTGCCTGCCTTCGCGTCCTGTTTTCCCTCGTGCGCTGTATCAGCAGACTGCTGCATAAGGAAAGCGCCGTAAGCCGGGCTTACATCCAGATACTGAATCACGTGGTCCTGCGACGTCCGCTCCGCCTGCCGCCGCGGCAAGTCCTGCTGCTGGCGCCGCATTGTCTGCAGTGGGACCAATGCCCTCATAAAATCACGCGGAACGTGCGGAACTGCCGGCAATGCGGGCGCTGTCCCATCGGCGAGATGACGGCTCTGTCGGACCGCTTGGGCATTTCTTTTGCCGTTGTTCCCGGCGGGACGCTGGCCCGGCAAGTCGTCGCGGCCTGTCGTCCGAAAGCGGTAGTAGCCGTCGCCTGCGAGCGCGATTTGATCAGCGGCATGCAGGACGTAGCGCCCCTGCCGGCTGTCGGCTTGCTGAACAAGCGGCCGAATGGCCCATGCTTCAATACCGACGTCGATATACAGGCCTTAAAAGAAATTTTATCTGCAATGATAGGAGAAGATGCATGAACGTACGTGAAATAGCCCTGCGCAGCCTGCTGGCTATCTGCAAAGACGAAGGATACAGCAATATCGTCGTATCGCAGGCTATCCAAAAATATAAAATGGAAGACCGGGATCGCCGATTTTACACGGAATTAGTATACGGCACGCTGCGGTATATCAATTACTTAGACTGGATCGTGTCGAAAATCAGCACGCGCAAGTTCAATAAGCTCGATCCCCTGTGTCTGGCCATCGTTCGCTTAGGCTTGTACCAGATATTCGGCATGACCAAGGTGCCCGAGTCGGCGGCATGCAACGAATCGGTCAAGCTGGCGACGCGCCTTGGCAATAAAGGCATGGCCGGCTTCGTCAATGCCATGCTGCGCAGCAGCCTTCGCCGCCGGCAGGAATTTTCCATTCCGACGATGGAAGAAGATCCGCTGCTTCATCTGACGCTGACGTATCATCAGCAGGATTGGCTGGTAAAAGCATGGATTAAAGAGTATGGCTTGGCCGAAACGGAAGCGCTGTGCCGGTATTTCGACAGCATACCGGTCCTTTGCCTGCGGACAAATACGGCCCGCGTCAGCCGCGACGAGCTCATTGCCCAACTGGCGGAGGAAGGAATTCAGGCTGAAAAAGCCGCTTATGCGCCTGAAGGCGTATATTTGCCGGAAATCCCTAACATCGGCAGCGTCAAAGCCCTGAAAAAAGGGCTGGCTATCATTCAGGACGAGCCGTCTCAGCTCGTCGCCCATGTGCTGGACCCGCAGCCTCACGAGCTCATCTTCGATGTCTGCGCTGCGCCAGGAGGAAAGACGACGCATATCGCTGCCCTGGGCGGACCGACCTGTACGGTCTACGGCGGAGACATTTATGAGCATAAGCTGCGCCTCATCGAAAACAATGCCAAGCACCTGGGCTTGGCCAATGTGCGTACGATTTTGCAAAACGCCTGCACGATCGGCCAGTCCTATGCCGGCCGTGCCGACCGGGTGCTTGTCGACGCGCCGTGCTCCGGCCTGGGAGTGCTGCGCCATAAAATCGACTTGCGTTGGCGCAAGAAGCCCAGCGATTTAAGAACCCTGCCGGTACTGCAGAAGCGCATCCTGGACAGCGCATCCCAATGCGTCAAGCCCGGCGGCGTCCTCGTGTACAGCACCTGCACGATGCACGATGAAGAAAATATCCAGATCGTACGGCAATTTTTGCAGGATCACGGCGACTTCCACTTGGAAAACGCCGCAGATTTCTGCCGCCTGCCGAATCACGACGGGCCGTGCATCCAGCTGCTGCCGCAGCGCGACCACCTGGACGGTTTTTTCATCGCCCGCATGAGAAGAGGAGAGTAACATGGCCGATATATTCGATATGACCAAAACGGAGCTGCAGGAGTTCCTCATAACCCGGGGCATGAAAAAATTCCGGGCAGGCCAAATCTTCCATTACATCTATAAGCAGCATATTTTTTCCTGGGACGACATGGTCCTGCTGCCCAAGGGCGATAGGGAGAAGCTAAAGGCTGAGCTGCCCATCTATTTCCCCGAAATCCTGTCTAAGCTGGAGTCGCCGGACGGCCAGACGGTCAAGCTGCTTTTAAGCCTGCATGACGGCAACACCGTCGAAACGGTTCTCATGATGCACGACTACGGCAATTCTATCTGCTTGTCGTCGCAAGTGGGCTGCGCCGTAAACTGCGCCTTCTGCGCTTCGGCTAAAAACGGCTTCGTCCGCAATTTGACGGCCGGTGAAATGATAGCCCAGATTATGGCGTTCCGCAAATACGTGACGCCGGAGCTTCACTCTATCGTCATCATGGGGACAGGCGAGCCCCTGCTGAACTATGACAACGTCGTCCGCTTTATGAAGATGATCCATGAAAAGGATACGCTGTATCTGGGATACCGCAACATGGCTCTGTCGACGTCGGGCATCGTGCCGCGCATGTACGACCTGGCCGACGAAGGCATTCCTATTACGCTGGCCGTGTCGCTCCACGCGCCGAACGACGAGCTGCGCCGCCGCATCATGCCGATTACGGATACGTATCCCGTCGCCGACGTGCTGAAGGCGGCAGACCATTATTTTCAGAAGACAGGCCGCAAGGTGACCTTTGAATACATCCTGATACAGGATGTAAACTGCAGCACGGCCTGCGCCTGCGAGCTCGCAGAGCTGTTCGGCGGCAAAAATATTTTGATTAACGCCATTCCCATAAACGATAATTACGACGTTGGCCTGTACCGTCCGTCAGCCGGAGAAATCAATTCCTTTATAGCGTATTTGCAGAAACGCGGCGTAAACGTCACGCTGCGCCGCGAAATGGGAAGCCAGATCCAGGCCGCCTGCGGACAGCTGCGCATCAAGCGTGAAAACATTTGACATGTCATGGGGAATATGATATGAATTATGTGTATGTAATAACAACGCACCGCGAGAGGACGTGAGACTTTGGGCACATACGGCGAATCACGAATCGGTCTGGTGCGCAAGGTAAATGAAGATTCTTTTTATATAAGCCGCGAACGAAACGTCTTGGCCGTTGCCGACGGCATGGGCGGATACGTCGGCGGCGAAATAGCCAGCAAGACGGCCGTAGAAGCCATTGCCTATTATTTTAAGAACTTTACCTTTGCTGCGCCGGTACAACTGGAAAAAGCTATTCAATATGCGAATTCCTGCATTATCAGCAAGACGATGATCGACCCGTCGCTGGAAGGCATGGGAACGACCATATCTCTCGTGACCCTGGCTAAGCAGCACGCCTTTTGGGGTCACGTCGGCGACAGCCGCATTTACTTGTGCCGCGGCGGCCGGCTGCAGCAAATATCCGTAGACCATACGATCGTCCAGGAGCTGCTGGAACGGCATAAAATCACGTCGGAAGAGCTGCTGAACCATCCGCAGCGCCACGTTCTGACCCGCGCCGTCGGCGTCGATAAGACGCTGCTCGTAGACAGCGGAGCCTTTGCCGTAGAGCGGGGAGACCGGATACTCATTTGCTCCGATGGCCTGACGTCGTTTTTGGATGAGCAGGTCCTGCGCGATGCCGTCGGCGATTACAGCCGCAGTGAACGCGATATTATCAACGATCTTTTTGCCCAGGTATATGATAACGGTGCGAAAGACAATGTTACTGCAATTTTAACAACCATATAATCGGGATTGACTACTATGAAAGTGGTGGAGAATCTAAAAATGATTGGTCATATATTAGACAACAGATACAAGATATTGGAGGAAGTAGGCACCGGCGGCATGGCCGTCGTCTACAAGGCGCAGGATATTTTGCTGGACCGCATCGTCGCCGTCAAGATCCTTCATGCCAAATACGGAGACGACCACGATTTCGTCGTCCGGTTCCGCCAGGAAGCTCAGGCGGCGGCCAAGCTGTCCCACCCCAATATCGTAAATATATATGATGTTGGTTATGACGAAAATGTGCATTACATCGTCATGGAATACGTCCGCGGCGAAACGCTGAAGGAATATATTGAAAAGCACGGCCATCTGCCGATCAATACGTCGATACAGATTACCTTTGACATCGGCGAGGCTCTGGAAAACGCCCATAAAAACGGCATCGTCCACTGCGACATCAAGCCTCACAACATTTTGGTAACCGAAACGGGACGCATCAAGGTCGCCGATTTTGGTATCGCCAGAGCCGTAAATTCCAGCGCGACCAATAAGGACGACCACGCCGTGCTGGGCTCCGTCCATTATTTTTCACCGGAACAGGCCAGCGGCGGCCCCGTAGACGAACGGACGGATATCTATTCCCTAGGCGTCGTCATGTATGAAATGATGACCGGCGTCGTACCCTTCGAAGGCGAGACGGCGATCAGCGTTGCCCTGCAGCACGTGCAGGACGATATCCCCTTGCCAACGAAGTATAACCGCCGCATTCCCCGCTTGGTGGAGCAGTGCATTTTAAAGGCCATGGCAAAAAATCCCGACGACCGATTCCAGTCAATTGCCGAAATGATGTCGGAGCTTCGCCTGTCTCAGGGATTTGTCAACACCAATAAAGGGGCTATGCCGATTATCAAAAATAATTTTGCGACCCAGAAGCTTCCGCCGCTGAAATCGCCGGAAGAAGACCAGAAGAAAAATATCTTTTCCCGCGTGCTCGATTCCATCAGCAGCCATTCGAAAAAATCCATTATCATCGGCATGCTCGGCGTTTTTGTCGTCGCGTTTATGTGGGCCTTCTTTTCCTTCGGCAATTTCTGGAGCACTCAGGATATTACCGTTCCCGACGTAACGGGCAAGCAGGTGGAAATCGCCAAGGAAATACTATCCAAGGAACACCTCAACGTTTCAATCAACGAAATAGAAAGCGACGAAGTGCCTGTCGGCGAGGTCATTACCCAGACGCCGTCGGGAGGAGCCGTCGTCAAGGAAAACCGTACCATTTACCTGACCGTCAGCAAGGGCAATCAAGGCTCGGAAGTTCTCATGCCCGACCTGCGGGACCTGACGCTGGACGAAGCAAAGAAAAAACTGTCTGAAATTGGCCTGACCATTGGCTCCGTTCATTACGCCGAAAGCGAAAAATATGAAAACGGCAAGATCATCAGCCAAAGCCCGGCCTCGCCGCGCAAGGTTGCGAAGGGTTCGTCTGTCGACGTCATCATCTGCCGCAAGGCCGATAAGAAGAACGACGCTAAAAACGGACAGGACGCGCCGACAGTCAGCGGTATGACCCTGGATACGGCGATGAAGACCTTGGAAAACGCCGGATACATCGTCGGCAACGTGACGAATCTGGACGCGTCCAAGGATAACGCCTTGGCTAAAGTCGTCAAACAGAGTCCGCGCAGCGGCAACGTCGTCGATTTGACCGTCGAATACGGCGCAGCGGCTGTTTCCGACGGCAGCGCCAATAATCAGGAACCGGCCGGCACGCCTCATTACGGCACGGTGAATATCAGCGTTCCTTCCGGCGCGTCGAGTCAGCATGTGCAAATCGTCGTGACGGATGACAACGGCTCCCGCGTCGTCTATGACAAGAACCAGTCCGGCGGCGACAGCATCACTAAAAATATCAGCGGCGTAGGCAAGACCCGCGTCAAGGTATATATCAACAATTCGTTAGTACAGGATCAGTACATTTAATTGAAGGAGGAGCATGACTACAGGCCGTGTTATAAAAAATTACAACGGATATTACTACGTAGATATCGGCGCCGGACAGCTCATTGAATGCCGGCGCAGGGGAAAGGTTAAGGCAAAAATACTTGTCGGAGATGAGCTGGAAATTACGGAATTAGGCGGCGGAAAGGGCGTCGTCGAAAAGCAGCTGCCGCGGCGGAACAGCCTCCGCCGCCCGGCCGTAGCCAACATCGATCAGATGTTTGTCATCATGGCGGCGCAATCGCCGGACCCCAACCAGTTTCTCGTCGACAAGCTGCTCATGACCTGCGAATACGGCGGAGTTCATCCGAAGCTGTGTTTTAACAAATGCGATTTAGACCGGGCGACAGCGGAAGCCTATAAAGCTTTTTATGAAACCTGCGGCTATGATGTCTATCTTGTATCTGCCGTTACCGGCGAAGGGCTGGACGCAATCAAGGCCCTGCTGCCCCATAAGATGACCGTATTTGCCGGGCCGTCCGGCGTCGGGAAATCGAGCCTGCTGTCTCACATTTTAGGGCGGGATCTGTCCGTCGGCTCGGTCAGCGAAAAAATAAAGCGGGGCCGCCATACGACGAGGCATTCGGAAATCATGCAGCTGGAAGGCGATACGTATGTCATCGATACGCCGGGATTCAGCTCGCTGGAATTTGAACACCTCGACAAAGGAGAAGTCTTCGCCTTATTTCCCGACATGACGCCCTACGGCGGGCGCTGCCGCTTTTCGTCGTGCCTCCACTTGTCGGAACCGGACTGCCCCGTAAAGGACGCCGTCGCCGAAGGCAAGATACAGAAAGAACGGTATGAAACGTACTGTAAAATTGTCAATTCTATTCTCGAAAGGAACCGATAGATATGATACACATTTGCCCTTCTATTTTGTCTGCCGATTTTTCCCGGCTGGCTGAAGAAATTAAAGACGTAGAATCAAAGGGAGCAGACTGCATTCATCTCGACATGATGGACGGCCATTTCGTGCCGAATCTGACGTTCGGCGTGCCGATTATCGCTGCCCTGCGGAAGCACGTTTCCATTCCCTTCGACGCCCATCTGATGGTCGAACATCCCGACGTATACGTAGACGGCTTGGCCAAAGCCGGCGTGCAGTACGTTACGGTCCATCAGGAAGCGTGTCCTCACCTGGACAGCACGCTGCAGCATATTCGCAGCGCCGGCATGAAGTGCGGCGTCGCCTTGAATCCGGCTACGCCCGTATCGTCTTTATCCTGCGTGGCGGCGCAGCTCGATATGATCCTCATCATGAGCGTCAATCCCGGCTTCGGCGGCCAGAAATTCATTCCCTATTCGCTGGATAAAATCCGCGAAGCCAGGGCGCTGCTCGATTCCGTCGGCAACACGGAAGCCGTCGTAGAAGTAGACGGCGGCGTCAACGCCGATACAGTGCAGGCGGTCAAGGAAGCCGGCGCAACCTTCCTCGTTGCGGGAAGCGCCGTATTTGGAGCGGCAGACCGGGCAGCGGCCATTGCCGCGCTGCGCTAAGAAGTCTGTACTTGTATTTCTATCCCTTATGTGCTAAAATCATAGGTGGATATGAATAATAGTCTTTGGGGCAAGGTGAGAAAGGGCAGCTTTCAATTCCTGACCGGCGGTATAGTCCGCTAGCCTGGCGTAAGCAGGGCTGAACCGATGCGATTTCGGTACCGACAGTATAGTCTGGATGGGAAAAGACGACGTTTCGTTTATTTTTGTTGTGCGCAAAAGGCTATTGGGTTTCCATACCCGTAGCCTTTTTATTTTTTATAACAAAATCTATCAGGAAAGGAATGACAGATTTGGAACCGGTAGATTATATGAGAAAGGCCCTGGAGCTGGCAAAGCTGGCCTTAGGGTATACAACGCCGAACCCGGCTGTAGGCTGTGTCATCGTAAAAGACGGCGAAGTCGTCGGCACGGGCTATCATCGTCAGGCCGGCACGCCCCATGCGGAAGTATGGGCCCTGCGCGAAGCCGGTGATAAGGCAAAGGGCGCGACGGTATACGTTACGCTGGAGCCCTGCGCGCATTACGGGCGGACACCGCCCTGTGCCCGCACGCTCGTAGAAAAGGGAGTAGGCAAGGTCGTCATCGCCATGCTGGACCCCAACCCCCTCGTAGCAGGAAAGGGCGCGGCTATTCTCCGGCAGGCCGGCATACCTGTCGAAATCGGCCTGCTTTCTAAGGAAGCAGCTCAGCTGAACGAAGTATTCATTAAAAACATGATGGTGCAGAAACCGTTTATTGCCGTCAAAATAGCACAGAGCCTCGACGGATGCATCGCCTCGCGGACAGGTAAATCCCAGTGGATTACGAATCAATGGGCCCGCAATTACGGCCACTACCTGCGCTCTATCTACGACGGAATCCTCGTCGGCATCAATACGGTCAAGCTCGACAATCCGCTGCTGACCTGCCGCATCCGCCGCGAAGCTCATGACGAGCCTCACCAGCCGGTACGCATCATCATGGATTCGCAGGGCCACATTCCCCTCAATTCCCTCGTACTGACAGATAAGACGTCGCCGACTATCATCGTGACGACGTCCCTCTGCCCGGTAGAAAAGATGAGAGAATTGAAGAACATGGGCGTCACCGTCCTGCTGGCCCCGCTGAACAGAGACCGTCACATCGATTTGCCTGCTGCTCTGGACTTGCTGTACAAGCAGGGCCTGCAGAGCATCCTCATCGAAGGGGGCAGCAAGATTCAGGGAACCTTCTTCGACCACAAGCTCGTCGACAAGATATACGCCTTTATCGGCGATAAAGTCATCGGCGGCGAACAGGCTCTGTCATCTGTAGGCGGCCACGGCGTCGACTCCCTCGACGAGTGCCTGCCCCTGGCTTATGACTCGGTTGAGCTGCACGACGGAAATATCTTGATTACAGCGTATAATGCGAACAGGGAGGGAGCTTATGTTCACTGGCATCATTGAGGAACTGGGCACCGTCGGCCAGATGGACCGCCGTCCCGACTCGATAAAGCTGACAATTCAGGCCCGTAAGGTGCTGGAAGGGACGCAGCTCGGCGACAGCATCGCCGTCAATGGCGTCTGCCTGACTGTGACATCCATGACGGATTCGTCCTTTACGGCCGACGTCATGCACGAAACGATGCGCCGTTCGTCCCTGAGCGACATCAAGAGCGGCTCGAAGGTCAACCTGGAACGGGCTATGCAGGTCGGCGGCAGACTGGGCGGCCATATCGTCAGCGGTCATATCGACGGCGTCGGCCATATTGCCCGCATTGCCTCTGACGGCATTGCCCGAGTCATTACGATTTCTATCCCCAAGGATATGGAGCCGTTTATCGTCGAAAAGGGCTCTATTGCCATCGACGGTATCAGCCTGACCGTCGTTTCCGTAGGCAACAGCCAATTTTCCGTTTCCATCATTCCCCATACGATGGCCCATACGACGCTCATTGATAAGCATCCCGGCGCCGTTGTCAATTTGGAAACCGACGTAATTGGGAAATATGTCCATAGCTTTACAACAGCCCATACGGGCAAACGTTCCGGTATTACAATGGAAACGCTGTTGGAAAATGGATTTTAAAATACTATTTCAGAATAGGAGAGTGTTCTACTATGGCACACATTAAAGAAGGTCAATTAATTGGTTCTGGTTCTAAGTTTGGTATCGTTGTAGCGCGTTTCAATGAATTTATCTGCAGCAAGCTCCTCGGCGGCGCATATGACGCCCTCCATCGTCACGGCGTAAGCGACGATGACATCACGACAGCATGGGTTCCCGGTTCCTTTGAAATTCCCCTTATCGCCCAGAAAATGGCTGAATCGGGCAAATACGACGCCGTTATCTGCCTCGGCGCAGTCATCCGCGGCGCGACAAGCCACTACGATTTGGTCTGCAATGAAGCTGCCAAGGGCATTGCCCAGGCGTCCCTGAAGACGGGCGTGCCTATCATGTTCGGCGTCATTACGACGGAAAATATCGAACAGGCTATCGAACGGGCCGGCACGAAAGCAGGAAACAAGGGCTTCGACGTAGCGACGGCGGCTATCGAAATGGTCAACCTCATAAAAGAACTGTAAGAAAAGGCAAGAGGCTGATGCCGAAGAAGAATTTCTTCGTGCACCAGCCTCTTTTATACGCCGTATGCAGTTATTCTGCCGCAGGCTCCGTATCGGGCTCGTCTTTCGTCGTAAAGCCGATAATCCGCCGCGGCTTGTCTGTATCGTCGGTCCGCTTGACGGCGACGAGAAGCAGATTCAGCTGAGACAGATGCTGCACTAATTCGACGTGAGAGCCATCAGATAGTTCTCCATAAAAGACGATCATGTTCGGGTCCCAAAAGCCTACGTCCTGAATGCTGAAGGTAATGTTGCCGGCCGATACGAGGCGGCCGCCGGCCTGCATGTCATCGGGCATATCCGATTCGAAATTGTTGATGAGAGCGACGATGCGCCGGTACATATCCGAAGCCAGGTAGGGCGTTTCCGGATCTTCGTCTTCCGCTGTATCCAGCGGCGCCGACGGCGGAATGATCAGGATATCCCGGCCGTCTGCCGCCGTATATTCCTTCTTTTCGTCTGCCATAGTAATGCCCCCTTTTTCCGTTTCTTATATACATAATTCCATACGGAAGGGAGAAATCCTGCCGGCGCGGCGAAAGAGGCCAACGACGGGCAGCACAGTTTCTCCGACCTGCCAAATTAGTAGTGAAAAATACTTGCAGGTGTAGTATAATTAAATTCAGATTTTATGTAGAAAGGATATCAGAACAGGATGCATATTGAAGACCAAATCGTCCATTATACATCAGACGAGTTAATTCGCGTTTCTATCGCCCAGACGCGCCGCATAACCGAAACGGCGCGGCAGCGGCATCATTTGTCACCTGTAGCCTGCGCCGCCTTGGGCCGGGCTATGACGGGAGCGCTTCTCCTGGCCGGAGACTATAAAAATCATGAAGGCGTTTCCCTTAAATTTGCCGGCGACGGCCCCTTGGGAGCCGTTCACGTCGACGCCTTCGATTCCAATAAGGTACGGGGCTATATCGACAATCCCACAGTGGATTTGCCCCTCAAAGCGAACGGAAAATTAGACGTAGGAGCCGCCGTAGGCCAGCACGGCCAGCTGACGGTAACACGCTTTACGCCGGAGCAGATGACCTATACGAGCCAGGCCGACCTCGTATCCGGCGAAATTGCCGAAGATTTGGCCTATTACTTATACACGTCGGAGCAGATTCCCTCGACGATCAGCTTAGGCGTCCTTGTCGACAGGGATTATACGATTGCCGCGTCAGGCGGTTTTCTCGTCCAGGCTCTGCCGGGAGCGAAAGAAGAAGACCTGGCCCGGGTCGAAGCTAATATCACACAGATTGGGCCGATTACGACGTATTTAAAGAATCATCCCGATGGCGAAGGGCTGATTGACATTATTTTAAGCGGCATGCATTTCAAGGAATTATTCCGCAAGCCCGCCTGGTGGCAGTGTACGTGCTCGCGCCAGCGCATTGAAAACGTCCTTCTCTCCCTGAGAGCCCAGGATAAGGAGGAACTGCTGCAGGACCCGCAGGTAGAGATGACCTGCCATTACTGCGGTGAAAAGTATATCATCAGCCACGACGAATTAGTTTCTTTATTCGAAAACGCACATAAGGAGTGATAGTATGGGCTTAATTGCCATCATCGGCGGTACGGGCGTCTGCGATATCAAGATGCTGAAAAACGCCAAAGAACATCACATGGACACCTTTTACGGCACGATCCATTATGTCCGCGGCACGTATGAGGGAAAAGAATTGATTTTCCTTCCCCGTCATGGTAAAACCCATTCCATACCGCCTCATCTGATTAACTACCGGGGCAACATGCTGGGCTTAAAGCGGTTGGGCGTTACAGCCGTTATTTCAACGACGGCTGTCGGCTCTCTGAACCGCGACTTTAAGCCGAACGAATTTGTCCTTCCCGACCAGTTCCTCGATTTTACGAAGTCGCGCCATACGTCCTTTTTTGACGGCGGGGAAAACGGCGTCGTCCACGTCGACATGACCGAGCCGTACTGCCCGACATTGCGCCGTACCATTATGGCGGCAGCCGACGAGCTGGGAGGATACGCCCTGCACAACGGCGGCACCTACGTATGCACGGAAGGGCCTCGCTTTGAAACGCCGGCAGAAATCAAGATGTACGAAAAACTGGGCGGCGACCTCGTCGGCATGACCAACGTGCCGGAAGTCTGCCTGGCCCGGGAAGCTGAAATCTGCTACGCTACGGTTTCCATGGTCACGAACTTTGCCGCCGGCATTTCTCCGGCTGCCCTGACTCATTCGGAAGTCGTAGACTGCATGGCGGAAAACTCCCTCCGCCTGCGTACCCTGATCATGAAAGCCGTCGAACTGTACGGCGACGACGATTGCCTGTGCCGCCACGCCCTGCAGGAATACGGCGGCTTTACGGTGTAACATGGATACGCTGCGCTGGCAGAACGGCCAGCTGGTCCTGCTGGACCAAACGAAGCTTCCCCTGGAAGAAGCCTATATTACCTGCACAAAGTGGCAGGACGTATACGACGCCATTTCCGTCCTCGCTGTACGGGGCGCGCCGGCTATCGGCGTCGCCGCGGCCTACGGCTCGGTTCTGGCAGCCCGCATGCTGGCAGAAACCCACGACTATGAGTCGTCTTCGGAATTTCTTACAGATTTCTCCGAATGCTGCCGCCGCCTTGACGAGGCCCGGCCTACGGCAGTCAACCTGCACTGGGCCTTGGAAACGATGAAAGCCGCGGCGTACGGAGCGGAGGAACAGCCGGTTTCGTCTATTCTTCAGATTCTGGAGGACAAGGCGAAATCCATGCAGGCCGAAGACGTGGCAATCAACACGGCCATGTCGGAATACGGCGCCGAAGAATTAGCCGCGGCAGGCAAGCCCCTGACGATATTGACGCACTGCAACGCCGGAGCGCTGGCTACGGCCGGCGTCGGCACGGCCCTGGGCGTCATCCGCTCCCTTCACAAGCGGGGACTGATCCGTATGGTCTATGCCGACGAAACGCGGCCTCTCCTGCAGGGAGCGCGCCTCACCGTATCGGAGCTCATGGCCGACGGTATCCCTGTGACGCTCATTACGGACAATATGGCTGCCTGGGTCATGAAGACAAAGGGCGTCGATGCTGTCATCGTTGGAGCTGACCGCATTACGGCCAACGGCGACACGGCTAACAAGATCGGCACCTACGGCGTGTCGATCTTGGCGAAGGAGCACGGCGTTCCCTTTTACGTCGCCGCCCCGATTTCTACCTTCGATCTGTCCTTGGACAAAGGGGAGCAAATTCCCATTGAGGAACGAAATCATGACGAAGTGCGCTCCGTCCAGGGCGTACCGACGGCGCTGCCGGAAGCAGCCGTCTTTAACCCGGCCTTCGACGTAACGCCTCACGAGAATATCGCGGCTATTTTTACAGAAAAAGGGGTTATCCGCAAGCCTGACGATGGGCAGGTTTATGCATTTTTCAATACATAGAAAGGAAGTCTTATCGTATGGAATCTATTATTCGCGACATCAAATTAGCTAAGAGCGGTCATGAAAAAATCAGCTGGGTCGACCACTATATGCCGGCGCTGAACTCTATCGGCGACGAATTAGCTAAGGAACAGACCTTCAAAGGCAAGACAGTCTGCGTCAGCGTCCACTTGGAAGCTAAAACGGCGTATCTGGCCGAAGTCCTGCACCGGGCTGGCGCCAACGTCATCGTCACGGGCAGCAATCCCTTGTCGACGCAGGACGACGTCGCCGCAGCTCTTGTAGAAGACGGCCTTACGGTCTATGCCTGGTATGGCGCGACAGATGAAGAATATTTCCATTTCCTCAACAAATCGCTGGATCATCATCCGGATATCATCATTGACGACGGCGGCGACCAGGTTCATCTGCTCCATACGACACGAGCCGACGCCTTGGAAAACCTCCTCGGCGGCACGGAAGAAACGACGACAGGCGTCAACCGCCTCCATGGCCTCGATAAAGCAGGCCAGCTGAAATTCCCCATGATCGCAGCAAACGATTCGTATTGCAAATACCTTTTCGATAATCGCTACGGCACAGGCCAGTCCACGTGGGACGGCATCATGCGCACGACGAACCTCACCGTCGTCGGCAAGAAAGTTGTCATCGCCGGCTACGGCTGGTGCGGCCGCGGCTGCGCTATGCGGGCCAAAGGATTAGGCGCTCACGTCATCGTCACGGAAGTAGACCCCATCAAGGCTATCGAAGCCGTATTCGACGGCTTTGAAGTGCTGCCGATGGCCGAAGCCGCCAAGGTAGGCGATATCTTCGTCACCCTGACAGGGGATAAGGACGTCATCCGCGGCGAACACATGAAGAATATGAAGGACGGCGTCATCTTGGCCAACGCCGGTCATTTCGACGTAGAAATCAACCGTCCCGAACTGGAAGCATTAGCCGTACGCCATTTTGAAGCCCGTCATAATATCGAAGGATACGAACTGCCCGACGGCCGCATTATCAATCTGCTGGCTGAAGGCCGCCTGGTAAACCTCGCTGCCGGCGACGGCCATCCGGCAGAAATCATGGATTTGTCCTTCGCTGTACAGGCCTTGGCAGCCAAATATATTCTGGAGCATCACGCTGAACTGGGCAATCACGTATACGTCCTGCCCCGCGATATCGACATGGAAATCGCTAAGATCAAGCTGCGCTCCATGGGCTACAGCATCGACACCCTGACGGAAGAACAGCGCAAATACTTAAATCTGGACTGATTGGGCAGGGGAGGACAGCTGATGAAAACATTGATTAAGGACGTGGCCTTGTACAAAGACCACGTTATCACAGAGCATCAGAATATTGAAGTGACGGACAGCGTCATTACGGGATTTCCGACGGCGCCCCAGGCCGGGGACTACGACGAAGTCCTCGAAGGCCGTTCCATGCTGGCCCTTCCTGGCTTCGTCAATACGCATACGCACATCGCCATGACGGTGTTTCGCAGCTATGCCGACGATATGCAGCTCATGGACTGGCTGGAAAAGAAGATCTGGCCGGCAGAAGATAAGCTGGACAGCGACGTCGTATACGCCCAGACGATGCTGGGCATCGCCGAAATGATCCGCTGCGGCACGACGAGTTTCGCCGACATGTATTTCTTCATGGACGACGTAGCCAGAGCCGTAGAAGCCTCGGGTATCCGGGCCGCCCTGAGCCGCGGCTTGACGGGCGTAACGCCAAACGCCCAGCAGGCACTGCAGGAAAATAAGGAATTTTACAAGACCTGGCATGGAAAGGCGGACGGACGCATTACGGTCATGTTCGGCCCCCATGCTCCCTATACCTGCCCGCCCGATTACATTCGCCAGGTCGTCGAAGCTGCCGGCGAATTGGGTTCCGAAGTACACACCCATTTATGTGAAACGAAGGGCGAAGTAGACAATATCGTCAAGCAGTACGGCAAATCACCTATCGCCCTGATGGACGAGCTGGGCTTGTTTGACTGCGGCTGCCTGGCGGCCCACTGCGTGTGGGTCGACGACGCCGACATGGATATTATGGCCAAGAAGGGCGTCCGCGTCGCTCATAATCCGGGCAGCAACTTAAAGCTGGCCAGCGGCATCGCTCCCGTACAGGACATGCTGAAAAAAGGCATCGTCGTAGGCCTCGGCACGGACGGCGCGTCGAGCAACAACAACCTGGATATTATGGAAGAAATGCATTTGGCGGCATTTATCCATAAGGCCCATACGCTGGACCCCTTAGTCGTCCCGGCTGAATCGGCCGTCAACATGATGACCGAAGCTGGCGCGGCATGTCTCGGATATACGGATATCGGCAAATTAGAAACAGGGTATAAAGCCGATATTACCCTCGTCGACAGAGAAGGGCTCCATTGGTATCCGAAGAACGATTCCATGTCCTTGCTGGCCTACTCAGCCAACAGCTTCGACGTCGATACGGTCATGGTAAACGGCAAGGTATTGCTGAAAGGCAAAGAATTTACGACACTGGATATTGAAAAAATCAAAGCGGAAGCAGAGCGGACGAAAGAAAAGCTCTTTTCCGCCTTATAATCCCACCTCTAGACGGCTGTTCCCTGCATGGGGGAGCGGCCGTTTTTGCATGCCTTCGGCAACAGAGGGGATGGGGGACGGTAGTTTTTTTACATATATTTCACATAATCGCCAGCATTTCTTTACACAAAAGGCCTAAAGTAAAAGCAGTTAGTATACCTTGCTATAGTTTATAGCTCAATAGGAGATGTTGCAATTATGTGTCCATTTCACGTCAAAAAGAGTAAGAAAGTCGCTGCTGCGTATGTGGCAGCAGTATTATGTATGGCTTCTTTCGGCGTATTTGCTGCGACCGAGCATTGGAACGATGCGTCCCTTACGCCGCAAATGACGACGAGAACGACTGTTTCAGAAAATACGGATTGGCAGCAGTGGAAAGACAATTGGGATGCTATTAAGACCAATTACGAACAAGTATCCATCGCTCCCGGCGCAGACGCCTCTCAGCTGAATTTCGGCTGGTACTCCAAGGAAAAAGCCGACCGCGCACAGGTCCGCATCGCCGACAACCAGGCAATGAAACACGCCGTAACCTTTAACGGTTCCTGTCAGGAAGGTACGGTAATCAGCGGAGTAACCTACTATACCAACAAGGTGACGGTAAAAGATCTGAAGCCGGAAACGACATACTGGTACCAAGTAAAACTCAACGGCAAATGGCAGGAAGTCCACCAGATTAAGACGGGCAACCCCGACGATTTCACCATCATGTACGTCGGAGACCCGCAGATCGGCGCGTCGTCCGGCCAGATTCCGTCAGAAGGAACAGCAAAACAGAACGGCGACATCGCTGCCCGCAACGACTCGTACAACTGGGCTAAAACCTTGAATTATGCCTTGGCCCAGCATCCGGAAATCAACTTCCTCGTATCGCCGGGCGATCAGATCAATGAACCGGCGGAAGATCAGAGTACTGCAAAGATTCAAATGCAGGAGTATCAATACGCCGGCTACCTGTCTCCTGCCGCGCTGCGCAGCCTGCCTGCCGCAACGAGCATCGGCAACCACGATTGCATGACATCAGGCTATCAGAATCACTTCAATGTCCCAAATCCCTTTACGGAAGAAACGAATTCGACTAAAGCCGGCTACGGTTACTACTATACCTACGGCAGCGCGCTGTTCATCGTCATCAACGCCAACAACTACAACGCCGCCGACCATCAGGCCTTGATCGAAAAGGCTATCAAAGCTCATCCGGATACGAAATGGCGCATCGTCGTCATGCACCAGGATATTTACGGCAGCGGCAAAGACCACTCCGATTCGGACGGCATCCTGCTCCGCACGCAGCTCACGCCGATTTTTGACGCCAATAAGATCGACGTCGTCCTTCAGGGCCATGACCATACCTATGCCCGCACGTACCAGCTGAGCAGCGACGGCAAAGAACATGCAACCTTTGATCAATTCAAAGTAGCCGACCAGTGCGGCCAGAAGCATAACCTGCTGGATGCAGCCTTGAAAAATCAGGAATTTAAAAACAATTACGTATCCCAGAACATGTGCTATACCATTGCTGACATGAGCCAGGGCGTGCTCCGCAACCCGAAGGGCGTATTCTACATGTCGTCCAACTCGGCGACAGGCTCCAAGTTCTACGAGCTTATTCCGCAGCAGCAGGATTATGTCGCCGCCCGCAGCCAGACATGGCGCCCGACCTATTCGGTTATCCGCATTACGAATAACAGCTTCACCATCAACACCTATGACGCTGAAACAGGGACGCCCATCGACAGCTCGTACAGCATCATAAAGGACTAAGGACAGATGATACATTCTAAATGGTTTCGTTTGCTCCTCGTCATCGTCTGTATTGTCGCCGGAGGGTACTTCCTCCAATCGTACAATCAGGTCGATAAACCGCAGATGGTCAACACCGACGGCCGTACCTTTGAAAAGGCTCAGGTCATAGAAATCATTCAGGATAACGTGCAGGAAAATGGAAGCCGCGTCGGCGACCAAATCGTGTCGCTGCGCATTGAAAGCGGCGTCCATGCCGGGAAAACCGTTCAGGCAAATTGCCCGAACGGTCTTCTCTTTGGCACGGTCTGCGAACCGGGGATGGAAGTCATCGTCATATCCAGTACGATCGGCCAGCTCGACCTGCACACGGTATATAACGTCGACCGTTCCCTGCCGATTTACCTGTATATTGCCGCTTTCCTGATTTTACTGAGCGTCGTCGGCGGCAAAAAGGGCGTCAAATCAGCCGTCGCCTTAGTATTTACCTTTATCTGCTTTGTATTTCTCTTTTTCCCCATGATCCTGCGGGGCACAGGGCCTGTGGCAGCCTCAATCCTCACATCGGGCATCGTCTTGGCGGCGACGATGTACCTCATCAACGGTTGGTCGAAAAAGAGCGTTACGGCCTTTTTAGCGACGCTGGGAGGCATTCTGACTGCCGGCATTTCAGCCATTATCTTTGGTCAGGCCGTCAATCTGTCCGGTTACAACGTATCGAACATTGAAAGCCTCATGTTTGTCGCTCAAAATACGATGATCGACATCGGCCAGATTCTCTTTGCCGGCATCTTATTTGCCAGCTTAGGAGCCGTCATGGATATTGCTATGGACGTGACGTCGGCCTGCGCAGAAATCGAAAAGCATAATCCTCAAATCAGCCGCAAGGCCTTGTTTCAAGCTGGAATGAACGTAGGACGCGACGTCATGGGAACGATGTCGACGACGCTCATCCTGGCGTTTTTCGGCGGTTCCTTGGGAACATGGGTATTAGATTACGTCTATGATTTGCCGTACTTGCAGCTCATCAACTCCAACTCGATCGGCATCGAAATTATGAAGGGTTTCTCAGCCAGCTTCGGCGTTATATTTACCGTGCCTATTGCAGCGGCTCTGAGCGCCTTTACCTGGCGCAATGGCGATGACAAGAAACATCCGTAACAAGCAGTATTCTACATACAAACATGCAAAAGGCCTCGTTTTACAAGGTGATTTCTAGCCTTATTGAAACGAGGTCTTTCTGTATGCACTGCAGCATATACACTGCAAATAATTCGCAATAACTATCCTAAATCTGCATGTCTTTCCTTACGACAAAAAGGGAATAACATATATAGCAACGCTTTTTGAAATACGGGCAAGGCGGCAGATCAGGAAGAGGTTGGTCAAAGCAAAAGAAAATATATGTATTTCCGGCCCAAGGATAGACTGCGCCTCGTAAAATCCGTTGACTTTTGTCTAGGGATGCAGTATATATAAAGAGGGGAGAAATCATTTATTTCAGAGGCTTATTTAATCTAAACTGCATTAATTTATGTTTATTTACGTTTATTTAGACTAAAAAATAGAGAAGGAGAAATGGGATATGCAATTTGAAGAGGTTCCAAAAAGAAAAAGGATCATTGACTTTTTTCCCGAAGAAAAGGAAGTGCCACAGAAAAAGAAAAGAGGCGCTGCCAAAAAAGATGATGAGAAAAAGAAACGCCATCGAATTTCTACCTATTTAACGGATAAGCAATATAAACAATTTATCGCTTACTGCGAGGATCAGGACTTGTCTCCGGCAGAAGCCGTCAGAATGGCGATTCGGGAAACGATTGGCAAGGCAAATAAATAGATTGTTATTCTCAATTTATAAATTAAATATTCGCAACTGGCTGTAATATCGATTCGGATATAATCTGTTAGGCTTATTGATATCTATTGCAGCTTTACGAAATTGCTGACGAGTTTTAGTAAAATATACAGATATGCATGTAAATCCGCATAGAACTCATGCTAAATCATAATATATTCTTACTGCTGTGTGTACGCTGTATAACGTTCCTGACAACCAGGCATCATAGCCGAAATGCGCACGGCATTGAGATGTAAAAAATTAGGAAGGGTGATTATCCCTGAGTAGTGCGTCGTGTATTGCTGCATAAATTTATTGCTGGTACACGTTATAGCAATCAGAACATCGACGGCCGTATCGGGGGGACATATTTAGTTCCGATAACGTTAAATTATCGGAACTAAATATGTCCCCCCGATACGGCCTCTGGCTTTATACATACGCAGCGCCCCACATTTACTGTCATTCTTTCATTGGCTAGTATATAGACAAGTTGTGCAGATTAAAGCTTTTAGCTGGTTATGATATTTCTATCATACCAGTGCTGATTTGTACTTCTGCAAAATTTTCTTTGCAGTTTTCCGCAGACTATCTTCATATTTTGGCTTTTAAGCCCCGTTTTAAACCTTCTATATGGTTTTATATATGGCTTTGCCGTTTTTACGCTTAAAAACGCTTTTTTGAAAGGCCAATTTAATATAGGTTCAGCTGATAATTTCATAAGTAAAAACCGAAGCCTTCTCATGAGAGAAACGCTTCGGTCTTTTGTAATCAGGTGATTTTTTTGTTGTTCAGCAATTAGAAAGTAAATACGAACTGTGCCCGTGTCTGTTCTTCCGGATCGGCATCAGGACCATCTTTCGTCTGGCTGCCAAAGGACTGCATAACGCTGAACATAGCGTTTTTAGCGAATACGTAGTCGATGCCGGCACCCCAGGATTTGATATTATCCATCTGACCAAAGCGCCAGCTGTTCGTGGAGCCGCCTAAGAACGCGCCTTCTTCAGCATCGAGGTATTCAACCCAGAGATCCCAGGACTTCGGAGTTGCCATGCTGGTTTTGCCGTATGTAACGCGGCCAATCCATACGTTGGCATTGTCATCGCCATTAATATTTTCTTCGCCGTTGACGAAGTTTACGTTTTCATAGTTAGCGAGGACATTCCATTTGGAGCCGAAGTTTACGCTGGCATATGCGCCCCAAAGGTCATCGGCAAAGAAGTCGCCGCCTTCGACAGCCGAATTGCCGCCGCCGACGAAGTTATTGTAATAGACGCCTACAGCCGTATTGTTGCCGAAGAATCCTTCGACTTCGCCATATGCCGTTTTTACGCCTTCCATTTCAACTTCTTCGCCGTCCCATTTTTCCAAGCCGCCGGCGATATCGCCTTCTTTAAATTTACCATAGCCGCCTGTTACAGCAAATTTGCCGTTGTTAAACTGCAGCTGAGCGCGGTCGAATACATCGCCGTACTGATAGCCGTAAGAACGGGGGCCGCCGAGAATGTATGCAGAAGTACGGCCGGCGCTGACTTTCCAGTTGGAACCGAAGGCGTAGTCTACATTGATGATGTCGGCAAATACATCGTTGCTTCCGTCATGAGCCTGACCGTTAGCGCCAAAGTTCTGATTGTCTGTGCTGAGGCCGACTGTAGCCGTTACGCGGTCGTTAACCTGTGCCGTGCCGCGGAGGCGAATACGGTAATCCCAGGAGTTGTCGTCTTCTTTCGATTTATTGTCGTTCTGATAACGGTAACGAAGACGAGCGTCGCCAGTAAACTTAATATTGCCGACTTTATTTTCCAAGTTCGATACGCGGACACCGAGATTGTTCAATTCGTCAGCATATTCGTCAGCTAATTTGTTGATCAGGGCGCGCTGTTCTACCGTAGCGCGATCCATGTGAGCCATGGCTTTAGCTACCATTTCAGCAGCTTCGTAACGAGTAATGTTGCGGTTGCCTTCGAAATATTTGCCGTCTACGCCCTGAACAATGCCCGAGTCGGCCAGTTCTACAACGGATTTGTAGGCCCAGCTGTCGGTCGGTACGTCTACAAACGGGTTGGCTGCAAATGCGCACGTTGCGCCTACAGCCATCGTTGCTGCTAATGCTGCTAATACTTTTGCTTTCATCATTAACTACCTCTCTTCTTGAATAAAATAGAAAACATCTTGCTTTGTTACAGGCAGATAGTCTATTTTCTCAAAGAGCATTTGGCGAGTCTCCCTAGTTTCCTCTCTTTTGCTGCGTTGAGAAATTCACATAGTCTATCTTATTTCGTTGTGCCTGCAGCATCCAACTGGATACTGCACCTCAACTTGATGTTCATTGTACAGTATAATATATGCTAATGTCAATAAAGGCCTGCTTTATAATTTATTAAACTTATATAGTGATAATAAATAATTATACGAAATATTATTTATTAAATATTTACTAGTAAAATAAAGGAATCTTAAATAATAATGATATATTTTTGAAATATTTACAAATTATTCACAATGGACGAAGAGTAAAGTTTTATTCTCTGCGTCGATATCTGACAATTCATTCTTGTATCCATATAAAATATTAATAATATATAATTATATATAGTCTCCTAATTGCTGTATATAAAAAAACGACCGTTTTCTGCTGCTGATTTCAGCGGAAACGGTCGTTTGTGAGTATTTTTTTAGTCAGGAGTATTTAATACCTGCTATGCGTCGTTACGTATCCAAGTCCCGATCGTACAGGCGGCTGTTCTCTAAAAACTCTTCAACTGTCGAAAACCCCAATTTTTTCAGCAGCTCAATGACGTAAGGATTCTCTGCAGGCGTTTTATACAGGGCTTCTTTTCCATAAGACTGGACCTGCTTTTTACCTTCTTCCTTAGAAATAATAGCTCGCGGTCCGCCGACGCAGCCGCCTTTGCAGCCCATCCCTTCAAAGAAATTGCCGCCGCGGTTTCCTGCCAGAATGTCGTTAATCATGGCTTTGCATTCCGGTACGCCGTCGGCGCGGCGGGTCTGAATCGTCACGCTGCGCTGCGGATTTAGTTGTCCTACCATTCGGGAAACGGCTTCCGATACGCCGCCGGCATAAGCGTAGCCGATTCCCGCTTCGGATGCATGGGGAACCTTATCTTCCGGCAAAGACACCAGCTCTATGTTGGAAACGGAAAATAAATCGGACAATTCCTGATAGGTCAGTACGTAATCAATAGCACCAACTAAATCCGGTTCCTTCTTTTCCGCTTTTTTGGCCAGACAGGGGCCGATAAAGACAGTTTTCGCCGTTGGATGCAGCGTTTTAACCGTGCGGCCGCCGGCAATCATAGGCGACACCGAGCCGGGAACGTTAGGAAGCAGCTGATGGTATAACTTTTTTATCATGGCGATCCACATGGGACAGCAGCAGCTCGTCAGCTGGAATTGAGTTTTGTCACGGATATTTTTGTCAAACTCCAGCGCTTCTTTTAACGTCAGGATATCGGCAAACACGGCCACTTCCAGCATTCCCGTGAACCCAAGTCGTTTTAAAGCGGTACGCAGCTTGCCCATCGTCACATCCTTTCCGAATTGGCCCGATATTGCCGGCGCGACCAGCGCATAGACCGGTCCGTCATATTCACGCAGTTCTTGAACAACGGGGATAATTTCTTTACTCGTTTTCAGCGCATCTAATTTGCAGGCGTCGACACAAGCCTGGCAGCCTACACACTTTTCATCGTCAATAACAATGCCGTCGTCTCCGGGCGTTACAGCGCCCCACTCGCAGGCAGTCTGACAATCCTTTGTGCTGTCTGGCGGACAGAGACAAGGCTTCACGCGCCAAATCAGCGGCTTGTCCTCAGGATGGGTCAGGCAATCGATCAGTTTCGGGTCCGCGTCGCCGCCGACTGCTAAGGGCTTGCCGTCGGCCCCTTGTTTCAACAAGTGTCGGTATAGTTCTTCTAACGTCTGCATAGTCAACCTCCTTATAGCCCACAGTTAAACATAATTTATTTTTAAGTATATCATAACAAATTTTATCGCTATTGGCATCTGTTTTTTATATTTTCTTCGTACATCTTTTGGTGTTGCCACGATAGTTTTATTCGAATGTACACGATATAAAAAATTTGTTCGGCTAGAAAGAAATACATTATCCAAACAAATGTTTATAGAAGAGTCCTTTTGTGCCGCCGTTCATATGTTTGACTTTTCTATTATTTCATGATAAGGTTATCATGAAACTGTATATTTTATGCAAAGGAGGACTGCGGCTTTGAAAAAGGAATTAAAGCATTTCTACATTGGCCGGGCTGACATCATCGCCAATAATGATAAGCTGACCGATAAAGCGCGGCAAAGCATTTATACGGCGCGGGCCGACAATACGATCGATGCCTACGAGTCGGATTGGAATGATTTCTGCGATTGGTGCGAATATCATCAGCTGTCGTCCTTCCCTGCCCAGCCGGAGACAATCGTCAACTACATCAATGATTTAGCCGACAATGCAAAGGCCAATACGGTCGCCCGGCGTATCAGCGCCCTGACAGAAAATTTCGATGCTGCCGGCATAAAGGATAATCCCTGCCGATTCCCTATCGTCCGAAACGCCCTGCGCGGCATCAAGCGCATGAAGGGGACGATACAGCGCGGCAAGCTGCCGATTTTATTTGACGATATCAAGGAAATGCTGACCTATCTCGAAGGAGATGAATTGCAGCAGGCCCGCGATAAAGCCATCTTGCTTATCGGTTTTTACGGGGCTATGCGCCGCTCGGAAATTGCTAATCTGGAAGTAGATGATCTGCAGTTTACTCGCTTGGGCCTGCTGCTTACGCTGCGCAAATCCAAGACTGACCAGTTTGACCGCGGCCAGATGATCGCCATTCCCCTGGTGCAGGATGAAGAAATCTGCGCCGTACGGGCTTTAAAGCATTGGATGAAGCTCAGCGGTATCTCATCGGGGCCCGTATTCCGAGGCTTTACGCGCAATCATACGATTCGCAAGACGAAGATCTCCGATAAAACCATCGCCCTCATCGTAAAGCATTACGTCGGACTCATGGGCATGGACCCGAAGGATTATGGAGCTCACAGCTTGCGGCACGGCTTTGCTACGTCGGCGGCGCAGCACCAGGTCGACGAACGGCAAATCATGAGACAAACTCGTCATAAATCACAGGCTATCGTGCGGCGGTATATTGACGAAGCAGACCGGCTCATTGACAATCCCATTTTCAAAATAACGGAAACTAAGTGACCATACATACAAAAGAGCGGCGAATAAAGCCGCTCTTTTGTATGTATGCCTCTATATTATCTCAGTTGTTTCCAGACGGAACAGGAACTTTGAGAATTTGTCCGGGATAGATATCCTGCGTATCTGATAGATGGTTCGTTTCCATAATATCGCTGACGACGTAGCGAATATCCGTTTCGTCGTCTGTACTGCGCGAAGCGATTTCCCATACCGTATCGCCTTTCTCTACGCGAACCGGTGTATATTCTGTTTCTCCGCGATATACCCAGCCCAACTGGGTACTGGCAATGGCCAGCAGGCCGAGAAGCAATATATAGCCAAATAGGCGCTGTCTAATATTTTTTTTCTTTTTCATATGGCGTCACTCCTATGCATGCAGAAACAAATGTTTTTACAAACGTTCGTTCGTCGATGGTTATATTATACCGCCGAACGGTTGTTCTTGTCAAGATAATTATGGAACAATCGTTCTAAATCATTCTGTTGAAACGGGCTTGAACAAACGTTTGAATTACGGTATAATATAGACAAACTATTCTGGAGTGATGAAACCATGCTGATGAATGATAAAATGCTGACGACGCGTCAAAAACAAATTTTGGAATATATTCGGGAATGCGTGCATAAATTTGGTTATCCCCCGTCGGTGCGGGAAATCTGCAAGGAAGTCGGATTGAGCTCTACGTCTACGGTTCATGGGTATTTAAATCGTTTGGAAGAGCAGGGCTTTATTCGCCGCGACCCTTCCAAGAACCGGACGATTGAGCTTCTCGACGAAGGTTCCTGGCGCTCTAAAAAGATCATCCCCTTGCCGCTTGTAGGCCAGGTTCGGGCCGGCGCACCGGTTTTGGCGGAAGAATGCGTAGAAGACGTATACCCCTTCTCCGCAGAATTTATCGGCAGCGACGAAGATTGGGAAATCGCCACCAACGGGCTCATTGCCGCTTTGCAGGAGCTGG
>USGG01000012.1 GCA_900554215.1 uncultured Megasphaera sp. | reverse complement strand
TGCTAGTGAGTGTGTTTCCTGATTATGGTTGTTCAAATTCAACTTGCAATTTACCGTTCGTTATATAAGAAAAAGATTTGGATATCAATATATTTTAAGGATTATTTAATTTTAACTATATCATTTATGGAACGGCTCGTCAAATTATGGGTTGCAGCAAAGGTTTCTTTCCAGCGCAGTGCTTGTTGCTCTAGTTTTTTTACAAATGCATCTTTGCCGTGGCAGTATGATTCGATGTCGTATGGATAGCAATGGGCTAAAGCTTGTTTCAACATGCCGTATTGATTGGCTATATTGGCGTGCGTGCGCAGAAAATCCCGAACTGCCAGGTGACGTTCAATATTGTAGATATCATTTTCTTGGAAAATATGTATTTGATGTGTGCGTTCATCGCCTCCTTTGCGCAGATACCGCCGTCCGGCAATGCCGAATTCACCTAGGTATTCATAGCCGTTTTTTTCGAAGGTTGCCTTTTCCTGATCGACAACCGATAGGGCGGTGACGACGGGCATGATGTCGATAATGGGTTTGGCTGCCAGGTTTGGTACGGCTGTGCTGCCAATGTGATAAATAGCTGTGCAATTTTTTCCTAAAATGCTTTGCAATAGGGCTGCTTCTTTTTCATAAACCGTTTTCCAACAAGGATTATATTTAACCACTGTAATATGCTGCGCCATAGTTTTGTGTCCTCTCTGCAGTAATAACGTATACATATATCATACGGTGTTTTTTACGCCTTTGCAAAGGGGCTGTTGATTAAATGACTGCGGCCGCAAACGCCAACCTTTATACCATCTTAATGTCGGTATGAAAATATGAAGACTATGTTTATAGCAAACGTGCTATCATCATAATACCAGAAATGAAAAATAGGAGGAAAACCATATGATGGATCTCGCAATGTTAGGAACACTGGCCATTAGTATAGGATTGGTATTTTTGCTGATCAAATGGTGTGATAGCCAGGTAAATAACAACGAGTAAGGAGGAAAGAATATGATTATTCTTGGAATTATTGTTGTGCTGCTGGGTGCGTATCTGGTTTATGCGCTGGTACACCCGGAACAATTCTAATGTCAGCAGGAGGAATAAAACATGGTACAGATTATATTATCCATTATTATATACATAATAATGGTAATTCCTGTCGGCGCATATGTGTACCGTATTGCTTCTGGTAAACCTACGTTTGCCGACCCCGTATTTGACCGCGTTGATGGACTTATTTATAAAATTTGTGGTATCAAACCTCAAGGAAGCATGAACTGGAAACAGTATGCTTCTGCCCTCGTTGGGACAAATGCAGTTATGATTTTTGTTGGCTATGCTATACTGCGTATGCAGAGTATCGATGTATTCAACCCGAATGAAATCGGTGCTATGGAGGAAACACTTTCCTTTAATACGATTATCAGCTTTATGACGAACACCAACTTACAGCACTATTCCGGAGAATCTGGACTGTCCTATTTATCGCAGATGCTGGTTATTATATACATGATGTTCGTTTCTGCTGCTACAGGCTACGCAGCCTGCATCGCATTTATCCGCGGCCTTGCCGGACGATCTACTCATAATGTCGGCAACTTCTTTGCTGACCTCGTCCGCATTACGACGCGCGTGCTGCTGCCGTTTTCTGTCGTCGGCGGACTGCTTCTTATCTGGCAGGGCGTTCCTCAGAATTTTTCAGGAAACCTCGTCGTCAATACTATTGAAGGCGCAAAGCAAATTATCGCTATGGGACCTGTTGCGTCGCTGGAAATTATTAAACATCTTGGAACAAATGGCGGCGGTTTTATTGGCGCTAATTCGGCTACGCCAATCGAAAACCCGACAATTATTTCGGACTTAATTGAAATGTATGCTATGATGCTTCTTCCCGGTGCCTGCGTCATTACGTTTGGTAAAATGGTACGCGACCGTAAACGGGATGTAGCAATTGCCAATACAGGCTATGCTGGTGAAAACGCTGAACCAGTTGAAAAATCGGCATCTGTAGAAAAAGCCGGCATTATTTCCCGCTGCTTTGGCCGCGAAGGCTGCAGCATTTTCGCTGCAATGGGAATCATCTTCCTGCTTGGCCTTAGCCTGTGCTTCTGGGCTGAAAGCCAAGGCAACCCTGGGCTTTCGCAGGCTGGTCTGAACCAGTCTATGGGCAGCATGGAGGGCAAGGAAGTTCGCTTTGGTATTGCCCAGTCTGCCCTGTTTACAACCGTAACAACCTCCTTTACGACCGGTACGGTCAATAACATGCACGATACACTGACTCCGTTAGGCGGTATGGTACCGTTGCTTCACATGATGCTCAACGTCGTATTCGGCGGTAAAGGTGTCGGCTTAATGAACATGATTATGTATGCAATCTTGGCCGTATTTATCTGCGGCTTAATGATTGGACGTACGCCGGAATATTTGAGCAAAAAAATTGAAGGCCGGGAAATGAAATTGACTGCCTTGTGCATCATTATCCATCCGCTTCTTATCTTGGCTTTTTCAGCTTTAGCAGTCGCTACGGAAGGCGGTTTGGAAGGTATTACGAATCCCGGTTTCCACGGCCTTTCCCAGGTCTTGTATGAATACGCCTCGTCTGCCGCAAATAACGGCTCCGGTTTTGAAGGGCTGGCAGATAATACAGTATTCTGGAATGTTACTGCAGGCCTTGCCATGTTCTTCGGACGGTACTTATCTATCGTCATTCAGCTGGCCATTGCCGGCTCACTGATGAAGAAGCGCTTCGTCAATGAATCGACGGGGACGCTGCATACGGATAATTTCAGCTTTGCCGTTATCTTGGTATTCGTTGTATATATCTTCGCGGCCCTGACATTCTTCCCCGCGCTTGCTCTTGGCCCTATTGCCGAACATCTCACCCTTTAATTCTAAGGAGGAACAGTTATGAGCAAAAAAAAGCAGCAGCAGTTGGTCACGCCTGAAATTTTCCAACAGGCTGTTATCGGCTCTTTTAAGAAGTTAAATCCTATATATATGATGAAAAACCCGGTCATGTTTGTCGTAGAAATCGGCTTTTTCATTACCTTAGTTCTTACTTTTGTTCCCGGCGTATTTGGCGACGTTGGGGAAGGTAGTACGCTGCAGATATATAATGCTGTTGTCTGCATTATATTACTGATTACCGTATTGTTTGCAAACTTTGCTGAATCCGTAGCAGAAGGCCGCGGCAAAGCACAGGCTGCCAGCCTGAAAAAGACGCAGAAAGATACACAGGCTCGCCTTCTTTTGGAAAATGGTACGGAGAAAATCGTTTTGTCCAGCGAATTGAAACGTGGCGATATTGTTATGGTATCGGCCGGCGAAATTATTCCCGGTGATGGCGAAGTCATTGAAGGCGTTGCGTCTGTCGATGAATCAGCTATTACTGGTGAATCGGCGCCTGTTGTTCGTGAATCAGGCGGCGACTTCTGCTCCGTTACAGGTGGTACGACCGTCGTATCTGACTGGCTGAAAATTTGTATTACGTCTGATCCGGGCAACAGTTTCTTGGACCGCATGATTGCCATGGTTGAAGGCGCTTCCCGTAAGAAAACGCCGAACGAAATTGCGTTGAATACGCTTCTCGTATCCTTGACGATTATATTCATGATCGTTATAGTGACCTTGTATCCAATCGGTATGTATTCCGGTGTTCAATTGCAAACTTCTACGTTGATTGCCTTGGCAGTCTGCTTGATTCCAACGACTATTGGCGGCTTGTTGTCAGCTATCGGCATTGCAGGTATGGACCGCGTTACGCGCTTTAACGTCATCGCGATGTCCGGTAAGGCTGTAGAAGCCTGCGGCGACGTAGACACGATGATTTTGGATAAAACAGGCACGATTACATACGGCAACCGTCTTGCTGCCGATTTCATCCCTGTAGAGAGTGCAAACCGTACGGATTTGATTCGCTGTGCTGCCTTGACCAGTTTCCGCGATGAAACGCCGGAAGGCAAATCAACATTGGAACTGGCTCAACGCTTAGGCGATGCGAGCAAAGAACCTGCTGGTTCTGAATTTATTCCCTTTACGGCACAGACCCGTATGAGCGGTGTTGACCTGCCGGATGGGACAAAAATCCGTAAGGGCGCATCTGACGCTATTATGCAGTATGTAAAATCTTTAGGCGGTTCTATTCCGGCTGACTTGCAGCAGAAAGTAGATCACATTGCCAGCCTGGGGGGCACACCGCTGACAGTTTGTGAAAACAATAGGGTTTTAGGCGTCATTTACTTAAAGGATACAGTTAAACCAGGCATGGTTGAACGGTTTGAACGCCTTCGCGCCATAGGCATTAAGACGATCATGTGTACTGGCGATAATCCGCTGACAGCTGCTACCATTGCTAAGGAAGCCGGCGTAGACGGCTTCCTTGCGGAATGCAAGCCGGAAGATAAGATTGCCCTCATTAAAAAAGAACAATCTGAAGGTAAGATCGTCGCTATGACCGGCGATGGTACGAACGATGCGCCTGCCTTGGCACAGGCTAACGTCGGCCTGGCTATGAACAGCGGCACGACGGCTGCCAAGGAAGCAGCCAATATGGTTGACTTAGATTCTGATCCGACGAAGATATTGGAAGTCGTAGAAATTGGCAAACAGCTCCTCATTACGCGAGGCAGTTTGACGACCTTCTCTATTGCTAACGATATTGCAAAATACTTTGCTATTATTCCGGCTATGTTTATGATGGCTATTCCTCAGCTCGGCGTTTTGAACATTATGCACCTTACGACGCCGTACAGCGCTATTTTGTCAGCTTTGATCTTCAATGCGATTATCATTCCCTGCCTGATTCCGCTGGCTATGAAAGGTGTTGCGTACCGGCCAATGTCGTCAGGACGTTTACTGGCCCGAAATATGTTGATTTATGGTGTTGGCGGCATGATCGTTCCTTTTATTGGGATCAAGGTCATCGACTTGCTGATTTATCCGCTGCTTTCTGTCATTGGACTATAAGAAAGGATGCTTGTTACGATGAATGATGCAATGAAGAGTTTTTCTGATGGCGTTCGTCAGGCTGTGCTGTCGACGATCCTACTGATGGTTATTTGCGGCTTTTTATTCCCATGCGTATTGAGCGGCCTTGGATTTATTTTGTTCCCCAGCCAGTCTAATGGCAGCGTAGTTACTGTCAACGGTCAGGCTATAGGGACGAAATGGGTAGGACAGGAATTTACAAAGGAGTACTATTTGTGGAGCCGTCCATCGGCATATCATTACAATGTCTATACAGAAGATGCTGGCGGCAACCAGTTTTATCTGGACGGCTCGGAATTTTCCGGCTTGAGTTCCGGGTCTAATAACTACGCTCCGTCGAACCCCGCTCTGCGTGAACGCGTAGAAAAGGATATGCAGACTTTCTTGGCTAAAAACCCCGGCGTGCAGGCGACGGATATTCCGACAGATTTGCTGACGGCCTCGGGTTCTGGCTTGGATCCGCATATTTCTCCGGCAGCTGCCGAAGTACAAGTTCCGCGAATTGCTAAAGCTTCCGGTTTGAGTGAAGATACAGTACGCGAAATTATCAAGGCCAATACGGAAGGCAAGGTAGCAGGGATTTTTGGCGAAGATAAAGTAAATGTGTTGATGGCCAATATCCAAATTGGCAAAGCTATGGGAATTTTATAGAAGCATTTGTTTGTTTAAAAACGGAGATAACGGTAATATGCCGTTATCTCCGTTTTTTGTGTGCGGCAAGATTTTGGGTATAGTTTCAGTGATAAAAATACATATTTTTAAATTATAACATATTGCGGCTTAACGCAATACAAACGGCAAATAGTTGGAATGATACGAAATTATAGTCAAGAAAGCGACGAACTTATCAGATAGGAGTTTTTAAACTTGTGTCCGGAATACGGTTTCTTTTAGATCAGGCACCATCAGGTGTTATCCATCAAAGGCACATCGTTTTGAGGAATTGCAAAAAACTTTCATGTGCTGAATGACTCCCTGTAGAGCAGATAAAAAATATTCCGCCGTCAAATGGGCTGGTGGCAGTTTTTATGCTGTTACAGGTATTGTTTCTGTTTTTCTATATTATTAATTTAAAACGCGGTGTATTATATGGTCTCTTCGATAAGAACGGCCGATAATGAAAGCTACTGTATTCCTTAGTATAAATCTTATGGGAATATGTGCTGGAATATATACAAAGCTTTTTGCAGCGTTAAACTATCAGACTGATGTTTTACACTGTTTTAATAGGGGAAATGATATACTGATGAAAAAATTTAAGAGGTGATTACACATGAATTATGGCATATGGTCATTAGTCCCTATTGTGGTTGTTGTTATATTAGCTCTTCGTACGAAGCGTACTTTAGAGCCTTTATTCGTCGGTACCTGTCTGGTGTATGTTATTACAAGCGGCTGGGGGTGCGTAACGGCATGGATAGATGTAATGTTTTCCGTAGTGACTAATGAACAAAATCAATGGGTATTCATGGTTTGTGCTCTGTTTGGCAGTTTAATTGCATTGGTAGGAGCAGCTCATGGCACGTTAGGTTTTGCTAAATGGCTTGACCGTATTTGCCATGGGCCGAAGACGACAATGCTGGTCGCTTGGATTATGGGCATTGTCATTTTCGTTGATGATTATTTGAATATCATGACTATTAGCACATGTATGAAAAAGTTGACTGACAAAAATAAGATTCCCAGGGAGACGATTTCTTATATTATTGATTCAACAGGTGCGCCGGTATGCGCTCTTCTTCCTTTCTCTACGTGGGCTATCTTCTTTTCTAACTTATTTTACAGTGAACATGGCGTGCCTCAGTTGGGGTTGGGAGATCCGATTCAGACGTTTTGCCACGTTATTCCTTACGTTTTTTATGCTATTGCTGCAGTTATTCTCGTACCATTGTTTTGTTACGGTGTACTGCCTAAGATGGGCCGTATGAAATCGGCTTACCAGAGAATAAGAGAAACGGGAGAGGTTTATTCGCCGGAAAGTAAAGTGCTGAACTTAGAAGAAGAACAGGAAGATCGTTCTGTCGGACCCAATATGACTGGGAATTTATGGGATTTTTTGATTCCTATCTGTGTCCTTTCGGCTTGGGCAATTATCATGGAAGACTTGCTCCAAGCTGTTATTGCAGCAATTGCTGCCTGCTTTGTCTTGTATATACCACGGGGAAAAATGACAGTAAACAAGTATTGTGATCTTGTAATGCACGGGTTCTGCAATATGATTCCAACTGTAGCTATTATTTTCTTTGCTTTCTTTATGCAGAAGGCCATGATGGATATCGGTATTGCAAATTATGCAATTGAAATTATAGAGCCGTATATGGAGAGCAGCCTTTTTCCGATGATCGTATTTTTAGCTGTTGCATCGTTAACTTTTTCTACGGGCAGTTGCTGGGGCGTTATGGCTGTCGTATCGCCGATTATGCTTCCGATGGCTGTTTCGTTAGATGCCAACTTACTGTTGACGATGGGAGCTATTGTATCCGGCGCTGTATTGGGTAGCCACACTTGTTTCTATTCTGATGCGACGGTACTTACATCCAGTTGCTGTAAAATACAAAATATGGATCATGCCTTGTCTCAGCTGCCATATGCAATTATAGCAACTATTTTCAGCATTGTTGGATATTTAGTTTGCGGAGTAGTTTTGTGAGGTGAAAGAAATGCAATTGGTTTGTGGAGATATTACGAAAGTACAGGCTGATGCCATCGTCAATGCTGCTTCATCTGATTTACAACCCTATCACGGTATTTGTGAAGCGGTTTTTTCTGCGGCGGATACAGAAGCGTTGACGGAACCTTGTCGCCGTTTAGGCCATTGTCCTATTGGAAGAGCCGTTGTTACGAAATCGTATGGATTGCCTTGTAAGTATATTATTCATGTTGCCGGTGCAGGAGGTTTTCGAGGGCGGCGCAATGAAGCATTACTTTTTGCTGACTGTTACTTTAATGCACTACGAAAAGCGGCGATATATCAGTGCAGCAGCGTTGCAGTACCGTTTATGTTTTCTGGAGATTTTCACATGCCGCGATATGAAGCCTTGAAAATTGCTGTCAGGGAGATCCGCCGCTTTGAAGAAATATATCCTCAAATAGATGTCTTATTAGTATTGTACACTCAGGGGATTTATGAAATGGCCCGAATTGTAGAAAGGAGCTAAGTATGGATATTCATGAATGTAATAAAATGGTATTAGCTATTTTACAGGGAGATGATTATGAAGATACAGTACGTACGCTGAACGAAAAGGATTTCTATGTTACGGTCCTTCATACTAGCGGCGGTTTTCTAAAACGCCGTAGTGTGACGCTCATGATGGCTTTGCCTGAGCACCGGCTGGACGATGCACTGGAAATATTAAAGTCTTGCGCTGGGGAAAGAGCGACAGATGAATTTGTTAGCCCTATTCTTGTCGGTCACAGCAGTATTTTTCCTGCGGTTGTACCTGTATCAGTCCGCTGCGGCGGCGTTATTGTCTTTGTGTTTGATGTGCAGGCAATGCGGTATTAACTGCAGGCAATCACTGCAGAGATGGTACATGAGGTTCCTGACAAAAAACGAGATTATTAAATGTATTTTTTGTGTGAATTGTCAAACAACATGCAACTTTTTTAGTATTCATAGATTTATATAGTGTTCTGTGTTCTAAAAACTTGCATGACCCAAAAGCAGAGGAATGCTTCTGCAACAGGCTTGCTGCGGAGATATTCTGGCAGCAGTCCCAGGCAGGTGTTCAGAACTATTATAAGAGCTCCAACTATTGGTGCGATTGGATATAATAGAGATTTTGGGATTTTCTGCAATGCCGCAGCTTGAAGCGGATGCTGTGATGATAGCTTCTTGTCCCATACTTCGGCCTGGATTGTCCGATAAATCGTATTATAATCAATGATAGACTTGTGATGTTTTCGCTGTAGACGGCTAGCAATTTTTCCGGAATTCCGTGTTGTACAAGAATGCTGCGGGCATATAGATACTGTTTTGCGTATTTTTGCGTAATTCCTATGAGATTGCAGCGTTGCAACAGGCAAGTATAACAACCCCTCACTTGATATCTGTACTGGATACTAAGTGAGGGGTCATTTTATTGTAGTTCTATAATAAATGTCTTATATGTCTTAATTATCCCATCTTTACAGACAGAATGGACGTACACAGTATTCTCCTGTTGCTGTTAGAGCCGCTAAACCTAATCGAAAGGAAGATGGACTCTTTCAAAGCGGTTCAGGTAATTCATTGGAACGATTAGAAGATCAGCAGAATCTTCATCTGTCCATCTCAAAGAAAGAACCGTTCTGCTTCCATTGCTATACGTGCATGTCGTTTGCCAGGGATTACTGCCGGCAATCTGTGTTCCTTGTCATGGTTCATAGTCTTCCCGTGCATGCGTTTCGTAAACGGTTTGTGCAGCTGGATCATCGCCGCAGCCAGCAAATACCGCTGTCGATTTTTTAGGAGGACAGAGAGCGCTAGCGCGTTACCTTGATGGCGGCTCGCTGCCAGGTGTTCGGTTCTGCGGTACTCAGCTATTTTGACCGCCTTCAATATGATAAGCCGCTGACACTGCTGCGGTTATTGGCATTGGATGAGTTCAAAGGCAATGCCTATGAATCGCCTTATAGAAGTACACTGGATGACATTACGTATTTCCATTTTTCCCTTCGAAGATAGCAAAACCGGGTACGCTGGGTGTTCATGGAGAGGCGAATCTATTTCATAAAGTCGTATCTAGGGTGTTCTCAAATACTGTTATCCTAGGAAACTGGTTTTTATATCGTCCGATTTGGTATGGAGGGGATAGTCAGTATTTACCAAGAAAAAACGATGTTTCAAATGAAATAAACAGATTCTGCCATACATTTACGGCAGATGAGTAGGTGTACCTTCAGGAACGCTTGTCTTATTGAACGGCATCTACGGTAAAGGGCGGTCGTTACAGGCTGTTGAATATGCAGAGAAACCCGTATGCAGCGTTTGCGCTGCATACGGGTTGGAAGGAATCCAGTCTACCGACGTAGAGGAACTTCAATCACTTGACAAAGGTCCGTTATTGTTCAGAAAATCCTTTATTTTCGTATCATACGGTAGCCTATGCCGATGTGAGTTTGAATATATTGAGGCGATGATGGTTTTTTCTCAATTTTTTTTCGCAGCGTTGCCATAAATACGCGCAGCGACGGCATATCAGAAGCCCATGCACTACCCCAGACTTCTTTTAAAATGTAATTATGCGTCAGGACTTTGCCCGTGTTTTTTGCCAGTACGCATAAAAGCTTATACTCAATAGGCGTCAGATGAAGTTCTTCGCCGTTTAAATAGGCGCAGCCGGCGGCATAGTCAATAGACAGCTCGCCGTTGTGATAAACCGATTCGCCCTGCGGGGCCGTCTCATCTGACCGGCTCCGGCGCAGGGCTACGCGCAGCCGGGCCAGCAGCTCGTCAATGCTAAAGGGTTTCGTCAGATAGTCATCGGCGCCGGCGTCGAGTGCGCTGACTTTATCGGCATCTTCGCTGCGGGCGCTTACGACGATAATAGGCACGCTGCTCCACGTGCGGATTTTGTGAATAATATCGACGCCGTCCATATCAGGAAGGCCTAGATCGAGTATGATGACATCGGCATTGTAAGATACGGCTTCAAGCAATGCGCCGGCGCCATTCTTTGCTGTATGATACTGATATTCCTGCGTATCCAGCGTCGTCCGCAGAAGATTGGTAATGGCTGGATCGTCTTCTACAATGAGTATTTTCGGCTTATACATGGTGTAAGTTCACTTCCTCTAACGGTAATGTAAATACAAAGGATGCGCCGTGCGGTGTATTGTCATAAACGGAAATAGTACCGCCATGAGCTTCAATAATAGACTTGCATAAGCTGAGACCTAAGCCCAGACCGCGCCGACTGTCGGCTTTGCCGATGCCAGCAGTATAAAACATATCGAACAGATGATGTTTGGCTTCTTCGGAAATACCCGGACCGTCGTCGCTGATACAGATACAGGCCATGGATTCTTGTTTCTTTGCCGATAAACAGATATGGGAACCAGAAGGGGTGTATTTGACAGCGTTGTTTACGATGTTGATAATGACTTGCACGATAAGCCGTGCGTCTATGTTGACCATGAGCAGTTCGTCTTCCAGATCTATGGAAATATGATGTTCCGAGGCTTTACGGTCTATGTGAGACAGTGCTTCGCGGAATACGTCGTCAATGAGTTCGGCATTTGTTTGCAAATTCATCGTGCCATTTTCGATGCGCGTAATGGACAATAAGTTTTCTGTCAGGTTGACGAGCCACATGGCATCGTCGTACATGGAAGTGTATATATCCCGCTTTTTCTTTTCGTCCAGCGCGATGCTTTTTTCCATTAAGATTCCGGCGTTGCCGCTGATGCTTGTCAATGGCGTGCGCAGGTCATGGGAAATGGCGCGAAGCAGATTGGCACGAAGCCGCTCACGCTGTGTTTCCATTTCGATTTGCTGTTTTTCCTCACGCAAACGCCGCCGTTCCAGAATTAACCCGCATTCGTTTAATATGGAAATCATGAGATTTTTTTCAAATACGTCAAGAGATGGATAGTACTGTGACGGAATGGCTATGACGCCCATGACCTCTTGATTACCGCGGACTGATAAATACAGGTTGCGGGCGTGAGACAGGGTAGATGTAGTTGCACCGGCATGTTTGTTGTTTTTGACGACCCAGTCGGCGACGGCCCGTTCAGTTGTCGTCATGGTACCGATGAGTTTACTTGCTTCCGATAGTGGTACGGCATGGAATTCAAGTTCCCGATTTTTGCCGGCTAAAGCGTACAAGATCGGGCGGTTCAATAATGCTACAAGCTGTTCGGCAGCGATTTGTATAATATCCTGCTCGTCCTGTCCTTGCTGCAGTTTTTGATTGCTGTTGATGAGCAGCTCCATGGCATATGCCTTTTGCGCCGACAAGCGCGCTTGTTTTTTTACGCGCGTTGCTAACGTGCAGGAAATCATGCTGGCAATAAGCATGATGCAGAAGGTAATCGGATAGTCATGATCTGTTACGACAAATGTAAAGCGGGGTTCTGTGAAAAAAAAGTTAAAGGCGAATACGCTGAAAAGCGATGCAAGTGCACCGTATAACCGCCCGCGGGTCCATATAGCTGTCAGCAGGACGCCTAGGAGGTATACAATAATGATATTAGCTTCTCTGAACCCAAGTGTATAAAAGGCCAAACTGATTAATGTTGCAGCTGCAGTACCGGTTAAGGTTTTTAAAAAATCCTTCCAGCGAAAGACAGGGGCTTGCTGGCGAAAGAGGGAAAATTTTTTCTTGTACAGCGGCTGTGAGTCTGGGATAATATAAATATCAATGTCGCCGGCCATATCGGTGAGCTTGTCTATCAACGTCTTATTTTTAAAAAATGTTCCTGCCCGATGATTTGTCCTTCCAAGTACGATTTTTGTGATGCCGCTGCGTTTGGCATATTCGGCAATTTGCTCTGCCGGATCTTCGCCGTAAACAGTCGTAATCTGCGCGCCAAGCTGCTCTGCCAGACGTATATTGTCGCGCAGGCGTTTTAAGCTGTTTCCTGTCAGCTCTTTAGTTTCCGATGTTTCGACGAAAAGCGCTGTAAATCCGCTGTGGAACGCTTCAGACATACGGGCTGCCGTACGGATTACTTTGGCATTTGATGGCGCGCCGGACAAGCAGATCAAGATGTGTTCACCAGCTTTTGCAGCTGTCTTATTTCCTGATTGTTGGGCTTTACGGCTCAAGCGGTCGGCTGTGCGGCGCAAGGCAATTTCCCGTAATGCAATTAAGTTGTCTTTTGTGAAGAAATGGGTTAATGCACGGGCTGCCTGCTGGTGTTGGTAGACCTTGCCTGACTGAAGTCGTGCGATGAGATCATCCGGTTCGATATCGACAAGTTCAACTTGGTCTGCTGAATCGAAAACCGAGTCAGGAATGCGTTCGCTGACCGCAACTTGTGTGATGGAGTCTACTAAGTCGTGAAGGGATTCTAAATGCTGGACGTTTACTGTCGTATACACGTCGATACCGCTGCGGAGCAATTCTTCTACATCTTGATACCGCTTGGCATGGCGGCATCCTGGCGCATTGCTGTGAGCCAGCTCGTCGACGAGAAGTATTTGCGGGTGTCGTGCAAGTGCTTCGTCTAGGTCGAATTCCTTTAAGGTAATTCCTTTGTAATCGATGAGTTTGTTGGAAATCTGCTCCAGGCCTTCTACAAGCGCTAACGTGTCGGGGCGTGTATGCCGCTCAATGTATCCAACGACGACATCGAACCCCTGTTGCTTGGCTCGATGGGCTGCTTTTAGCATAGCATATGTTTTGCCGACGCCGGCAGCATAGCCAAAGAAGATTTTCAGTTTTCCCTGTTTGGGCTGGTAATGCAGCTCCGGATAAGTTGATGGTTCCAATATCATTCACCCGATTCATGATACTTATTATGATTATTATATTATTGTATCACAGATGAACTTACTGCGGCGTAAAGAAGCCGATGAGCGTATTAAGATTGTATAAAAATGAGCCTATCAATACATAAACGAATCCGCATGGTTTTATTCGAATGAAGTTATTAAGCAGACCAGAAAGACTATATAAATAAACGTATAAAGCAGTAATACTATGAAAAGGGTTTGGTGTACTGCTTTGATAGCCCTGCGAAGAAATCGCTGTGACGCAGGAATCGGCGGCAACAGCGCCGTACATATCTTTTCAGACTACTTGTCCGTTGGCTGGCTCGGCTGGCCTTCTATGAACGAGACATTATAATTTTCTTATAAAGAAAGCCATGTGGTCAAATTGCTGATTTCCTCCTGCAGCAGTGCAGACTTCCCCGCAGCAGCAAAGGCTTCTTGGATACTGCCATAGCGTCGCTCGGAGCGGTCTACCCGTTGGAGTGCGGCTCCTTCTAGATGGGGAATTGACATTACAGCATCTGCCAGCACCTTGGCGGACAAGTTATCCGCAATCAGTGAGGCGGCAACGTAGCGCAGGTGGCTGTGGGAGAGAGCGGATAGATCCTTTAGTTTATGTAGTTCATAGAGTTTCAGGGCATAAAGGTCAGGAAGGCTATACAGTTCCGGCAGAACCTGTACGGCAGGCAGCGAGCGGAGATAAAGTTTTTGGAGCTTAGTTGCTGGAATCAAGAAAGGGGTGAGATCTTCCGTTTTCCGCATTTCCTCCAGCTGGAGATAGGTGATGCTGGAAAGCAGTGGCGTGATGTCGCCGTTCTTTTCTCCATGCAAATGGAGGACACGCAGACTAGGGAGAGAAACATCATCCCAGCAAACAGGCGCAGACAGCCACAACGTCAGGGTATGAAGCCGCGTTAGCTCGGTGAGAACTTCTATGCCTTCACATTTTTCCATTAAGGTCAGTTCCTCAAGATTCGGATATTCCCTAAGAAAAGATACATTTACTTTCTTTTCTCCTGTAACCGATAAACACTGTACTGTATCCGGTTTCTTGCCATTTAGATTGATTTTTTCTCCTCCATGCCAGAAAACAGCGGTACAGTTTATCTGTTTCATCTTTTTACCTCGTATTCTATACTTAGTATCAGTTCCATTTTGCCGTTTTATTTTCCCCCGCGTTGAGGGTTTGATTTTTTAGTAAATCTGATTTCCGTGCAATCCATTTCAGCCACTTCTTTTTCTCGTCTGACAGCTTCTCCTAGTTTCCTCTATTCCAGTTCGCTTTTTGGGTAGTGATTTTCTCGGCGACTGGCTGGAGTGGCATTTAGATGATCGTTTTGGTTTCTGACAGTGGCCGATGTCTTTTAAAGTTATCCTCTTCATTACTATCTAAAGCGGATTTAGAGAAAAGTCTGCTTCTTCCGTGTCAAGTTACGCTCTGCAAGCTGGTTCGTTAAGCGTTCTTGCATGAATAGGTTCGAGTTCTTTCTCATTGTCTGGCCCAATAAATGTCAATTTCTATTTTACAAAAGTAATAAGCCCGCTAACTAATTGAAAGCCGTTTTTTAGATAGAAGTCCTCGGCGGGAAACCCGCGTTCGGTATTCAGTATCATTGCATTCATTTTTTCGGCTTGTATTTCACGTTCAATCAATTTTAAAAAGTGACTTCCGATGCCTTTTCTCTGTAACTCTGATTTTACACAGAACTGGTCAATATAGTATTCCATTCCGTTAATCCACGGCTTTTTCATTCCTATGCTCAGCGCAATGATGTTGGTTTGTTCTTTTAAAATATATCTCGCAAAATAATTATTGGCGAGGTAATTTTGAAAAAAGTTCACTACCTGTTCTCTGGAACTATATGTATCATTCCAGGGAGCTTTGGTGAACACGTCCATAAATAAATCTACACATTCTTCAACATGTTCCTGTGATAGTTTTGTGATATTCATTCGTCTAACCTGCTTTCTTTTCTTATTTTTATTATACTGTGATTTAAGGAGCATGGAAATAGTCCTCTTTTTTGCTGGATTTCTAGCCTTTTAAATACGCGGGATAGAAAATGGATAGTCCCTTGAATACAGAATATATGTCGGAGTAGGGATACTCCGGCTAAGGAAACGTTATAAAGCGCCGGATTTCAGAATAAAATGTCGGGGAGCATGTCAACTCTGGAATCGACTGAAGGCGCCGGAAAAGCTTAATGAAAGGTACGTTTATTCCAGAGACTGACCGACGAACTTTTGAATAAAACGATTGAAAAAATTCTTGTTTATGAAGTAGTCAGCGGTGAAGATGTAAGCCGGGAATAAACGGTAGAAATTTTTATTGTTTTATCACCCTATTGGGCTAAATGGCACTCATATTTTCAACTATGTGATGTCAGAGATATCCTTCTTGACACTGCACTGCTTCCGTAGTTAGCGGAATGATTCAAAGCCGGTGTTGATTTGTTTTTACACTATGAGTTATCTTAGGGGAAAACTTATGATGAAGAAGGTTATAAAACTGATGAAGGATACGGGCGGCTGGACTTAACAATCTGTATTATACTCTAGGTATGTCGTAGTAGCCTTGCTGTGGGATGTGGTGAGGGAACGGACGTCGTATTTTGCGCCTGACATGGGTATGAAGGTGTTTTTGACTTGATTGCAGAAGGCATTGCGCAGGATCGGCAGTTGGCCTCATCTGGTTTCTGTTATCCGATTGGTTTTCCGTGCTTAAAAGAATATATTCCTGTACAGGACTATGCTATACTGGTTTCAAGCGAGGGGCTTTATTATGACGGCGTTGTGACCTCATGAAGGCAGATAGTGCTTGTAGCCGGCTTGGCTGCTTATGTGTTCTGCAGGTGTTTGTTTACAACCCGCTTACTCCATTGCTGCCAGATGAAGACTCCGATGGGACATCTTGGTGATCTGTTTTTCACTGTTGTGAAGAAAGACTATTAGGGTGTTGATGCGGGGGTTGTTCGTATACGCATGCTATGGGGGCTACTGGCAGAAAAAATAATTTAATCCGGGAGATGTAATGCCCGGTGGCAGGAGGGATTTTTATGACAACGTCATTTCATTCCATCGACTGGAAAACGTGGCCTCGCAGCAGCCACTTTACCTATTATTACAACCAAATTAAATGCAGGTATACGTTGACTGCGCATATTAATATCAAACCGCTGCGGGATTTTCAAAAGGCGCGGCAGCTAAAGTTTTTTCCCCTTATGCTCTACGCGATTATGCGGGCTGTCAATGAAAATCAGGAATTCCGTATGAGTTTTGATGCAGAAGGCCGTCTCGGCTATTGGGATACTGTTGTGCCGTGTTATACATTGTTTCATGAAAAAGATAAGACTTTTTCCGATATATGGAGTCCCTATGATCCTTGTGCCAGTACATTTTATGACGGCGTAGTACATGATATGGAAACGTATAAGGATATAGGTGGCTTTGTCAAAGCTAAAGCCACCCAGCCGCCTAATTTCTGCCCTGTATCGTCTGTGCCATGGCTTCATTTTACGTCGTTCTCGCAGGATACATATGCTGAAAATTCGCTCCTATTTCCTCTTATTCGGTTTGGAAAGTTTCAGACAGCAGGAGATACAGTACTGCTGCCGCTGGCTGTATCGGTCCATCATGCTGTAGCCGACGGATATCATACGTGCAAGCTTATTCATGATATAGAAGCCATCGCCGCACATCTGGACACCTATTGGCAATAAGTGTCTAAGTGGCAGACAAATGGTCTGTAGATATTCTTTTTCTAATGCGGTACAATAGTACATAAGGAGTAGACGTGCAAGCGTGAAAAGGAGTGATTGGTCATGAAATTGAAGTTGGATGAAATCCTCGTAGGAAAGAAAATGGAGCCGCGATATTTGGAATACAACTGGCGAGATGTTGTATTGTATGCGCTGGCTGTCGGAGCGAAGCGGGATGATTTGATGTATACCTATGAAAAATATTTAAAGGCTATCCCTACATACGGCACCGTACCATATTGGGGGACTGTCAACGTTCGGCCATATCAGTGGATGCCGCTGCCGGCGTCGATGCTGGCTAACGACATCATTAAGCCGACGATTTCCTTTTTGAATATGGATCATGAAATTATCATGCATCGGCCTATCGACCCGATCAAGGGGACATTCCAATATCAGGACGTCATTACCGACGTATATGACCGAGGCGAAGGCAAGGGGGCCGTCGTGCGTACGCGCATCGACGTGCGGGACGAAGCAGGTAATGACGTATGCACTAACTACTCGACAACCTTTTTCCATGAAGCCGGCGGTTTCGGCGGTATCCCTATGCCTAAGAGTCCCGTTCAGATTCCTGACAGAAGGCCTGACGTGGAAATGGACGATTATATCAGTCCCGTGCAAAACCTCTTGTACCGATTGACTGGCGACACGAATTTAGTGCACGTGGACCCGCAGTATGCACAGAAAATGGGCTTTGAAACGTCGTTTATGCAGGGCCTGTGTTCCTTCGGATTTGCCTGCCGAATGGCTATCTGCGCGTTGATTCCTGGAGAACCGGAGCGGATGACCCGCATGGCGGCGCAGATGACGTCGGTATTGTTTCCCGATACGCCGATTATGCTGCAGCTGTGGAAGATAGGCGAAGGGACGGCTTATTTTAAGCTGGTCAACAAGACAACTGGAAAGGCGGTCCTGAACCGCGGTGTTTTCGAATGGCGCAATTAAGTTTCATTTGGGAAATAAAAGCGCAGGATAACACTGATAAAAAACAAAAAAATTTATATTGATGCAATGAAAATCTTTAAAGTATGTGAAAATATGTAATGTGCGGCTGGAACCAAAATGACTCGGTGTTTTTGTTAAAAAATTAGGAAAAATGCCGAAATTCCTATATATTGACAAGGGTTTCTCTCGTATATTATAATAAATTATAAATATACTTTCATCAAGCAAAGGCGCTGGTATGTTTAATACACAGCGCCTTTTTGCATAAAAATGAAAATGGATGGGAGGAATTTCATATGATGAAAATCGATTTAAACAGCGATTTAGGTGAAAGCTTCGGCATGTATACAATCGGCAACGACAGGGACGTACTGAATTACGTAAGCTCGGCAAATGTTGCCTGCGGCCTGCATGCCGGCGATCCCTTTGTCATGCACAGGACGGTGAAGCTGGCCTTGGAGCGGGACGTAGCAATCGGTGCGCATCCGGGATTCATGGACCTAAACGGCTTCGGACGCCGCAACATCGTCATGAAGCCTGATGAAATTTACGATTTGATTGTCTACCAAGTCGGCGCACTGTCTGCGTTTGTTAAGGCAGAAGGCGGTAAATTGCAGCATGTCAAGCCCCACGGCGCATTGTACAACATGGCGGCGAAGGATCAGGCTATGGCGGAAGCGATTGCCAAGGCAGTGTACGATATTGACCCGCAGCTGATATTATTCGGACTGGCCGGAAGCTGGCTGATTAAAGCCGGCCATGCAGCGGGCTTGCAGACGGCCAGCGAAGTGTTTGCTGACAGGACGTATCAGGAAGACGGGTCGCTGACGCCGCGGACACAGCCTAATGCCATGATTACGGACGATGCCGCCTCTATACGGCAGGTATTGACGATGATTACTGAAGGAAAGGTTCGCACGGCGACGGGCAAGGATATTCCTGTCAAGGCCGATACGGTCTGTATTCACGGCGACAGCCCGAAGGCGCTGGCATTTGCCAAGAGTATTGGCGACGCGCTGCAGAAGGAAGATATTCAAATTGCGTCCTTTATGCATCGGTAACGATGGTTTGAGATGAAGGGGGAAGAGGCGAGATTATGAAAGATAAAAAAGGATTTGATTTCAGCGTATTGATGGGCGCGGCCTTTCTGATGGCTACATCGTCCATTGGTCCGGGATTTTTGACACAAACGACGGTATTTACGGAGCAGCTGCTGGCCAGCTTTGGCTTCGTTATCTTGACGTCTATTATTTTGGACATCGGCTCACAGCTCAATGTATGGCGGGTTATCGGCATTTCGGGAAAGCGTGGTCAGGACGTGGCCAATATGGTTCTTCCCGGATTGGGATATGTCGTAGCGGCTCTTATCGTCATGGGCGGCTTGGGCTTTAACATTGGCAATATTGCCGGCGCCGGCATGGGCTTCAGCGTCATCTTCGGCATGGATACCGTAACTGGCGCGGCCATCAGCGCAGTTATCGCCATTTCGATTTTCGTATTTAAAGAAGCGGGCGTACTTATGGATAAATTCACCCAGGTCGCAGGCGTCGTCATGATCGTGCTGACCTTGTACGTCGCCGTTTCTTCGGCCCCGCCTGTGGGAGAAGCCGTCATGAAGACCTTCGTGCCCGACGTCATCGATCCCTTGGCGATCGTCACCCTCGTCGGCGGCACCGTCGGCGGGTATATTACCTTCTCCGGCGGCCATCGCCTGGTTGATGCCGGCGTCGTCGGCAAGGAAGCGCTGCCGCAGATTACGCGCAGCTCCGTTACCGGTGTTTGCCTGACTGGCGTCATGCGGGTATTCTTGTTCTTGGCAACGTTGGGCGTCGTAACCAGCGGTCTGCAGCTCGATCCGGCTAATCCGCCTGCGTCGGTATTCAGACTGGCTGTCGGCGACATCGGCTATAAAGTTTTCGGCGTCGTCATGTGGTCGGCGGCTATTTCATCGGTTATCGGCGCGGCCTATACGTCCGTTTCCTTTATCCGCACCTTCAGCCCTAAGATCGAAAACAACTACCGCTGGTTTGTCATCGCCTTCATCGTCTTTTCGACGGTCGTCTTTGCCTTCGTCGGACAGCCCGTCAAGACGCTGATCCTCGTAGGGACGCTGAACGGTCTGATCCTGCCGGTTACGCTGCTGGTCATGATCATTGCGGCCCATAAGAAATCGATTGTCGGCGATTACAAGCATCCGGTGTGGATGAGCATTTTCGGCGTCATCGTCGTCATCATGACGGCATACATGGGCGTGCTGACTATTATGAAGCAGCTGCCTAAATTGTTTATGTGACAGGGAGGCTGTTACGCTTGAACCATGAATTTACGATAAAACCGTTAGGCGAAGCCGGCGTCCTCGTGAATTTCGGCAGTACCATCAGCCCGGAAATTCACTGCAAGGTCAAGGTGCTGGCCGATTATTTGGAAACCCATCCCTTCGCCGGGATGATAGAATACGTCATTTCGTATACGAGCCTGGCCGTGTACTACAATCCCTTCGTCGTCAAAAAGCATGCCGGCAAGTATAAAAGCGACTCGGCCTTGGAAATTACGGCGGCCTATATCCGCAGCTGCATGGAACAGCTGGCTGATGTACGGAAGGAAACGGCCCGGGTCGTGCAGATTCCCGTATGCTACGGCGGCGAATACGGGCCGGATATCGACTACGTAGCCCAGTACAATCATTTGTCTGTAGAGGAAGTTATCGCCATCCATACGGAGCCGGAATACCTGGTGTATATGATCGGCTTCTGTCCGGGTTTTCCCTATTTGGGCGGCATGGACAAGCGCATTGCCACGCCGCGCCGCGATACGCCGCGCGTAGCCATACCGGCCTGCAGCATCGGCATTGCCGGCGAACAGACCGGGGGATATCCCCTGAGTACGCCCGGCGGCTGGCAGATTATCGGCCGCACGCCGATGGATATGTTTTCCCTGAAAAAGGAAGACGATCCGAGTCTGCTGCACGCCGGCGACCTCGTGAAGTTTTACGCCGTGTCTGAAGAAGAATTTGCAGCCTTAAAGGAGGAATACGGCCATGAGTCTTAACATTATCCGTCCGGGCCTGCTGACGACGATTCAGGATACGGGGCGCTATGGATACCAGAAGATCGGCGTCATCCCTTCGGGGGCGATGGACGTGTATTCCCTGCGGCTGGCGAATATACTGGTCGGCAATGATGAAAACGAGGGAGCCTTGGAAATCACCCTCATGGGCCCGACGATCGAGTTTACGTCGGATACGCTCATCGCCATTACCGGCGGCGATTTCGGCCCGGTGATCGACGGCCAGAAGGTGCCCATGCACCGTCCCGTCGCCGTCAAGGCCGGCGCGATCCTGCGCTTCGGTCCCTGCGTCGTCGGCTGCCGGGCTTATCTGGCTGTTGCCGGCGGATACGACGTGCCCGTCGTCATGGGCAGCAAGAGCACTTATCTGCGGGCTCAGTTCGGCGGACTGGAAGGCCGGGCTCTGCGCCGCGGCGATTTGCTGAATACGAAGGAGCCCAGCGAGTACGGCCAGCAGATGATGTTCAACCTGCTGACCCGCGGCGCTCATTCCTTTACGCATGCCCGCTGGAGCATCAGCAAGGTTCATACGACGCCGGAGCGGCTGCGCAAGCCGATCAAGGTCATGGCCGGGCTGCAGTACGACGAGTTTACGGAAAAGGCCAAGTACGACTTCTTCGGCACGGACTTTCTTATTACGACTCAGTCTGATCGCATGGGCTACCGCCTGAACGGACCTAAGCTGGAAATGAAGCGGTCGCTGGAAATGATTTCTGAAGTTGCCGGGCTGGGTACTATACAGGTACCGCCGAACGGCATGCCCATCATCCTGATGGCCGACCACCAGACGACGGCGGGCTATCCCGTCATCGGCCAGGTCGCCCAGGTTGACGTGGCCCGCGTGGCCCAGCTCAAGCCGGGCGACCGCATGTATTTCAGGCTGATCAGCAACGAAGAAGGCGAGCGCCTGTTTATCGACATGGAACGCTGCATGGAAAATATAAAGATTGCCGTCGCAGGCATGCTATAACTAGGAGGGATTTGTTTGTTATCGTTAGAAGAAATCAAGGAATTAGTACGGATTCTTGAAACGTCATCCCTGAATAAGATGGAACTGGCCTATGAGGACGGAAAGGTCCTGCTGGAAAAGGGCGGCGCGCCCGTAGCCGTCGCCGTGCCGCAGCCGATGATGCCGGCTGTCCAGCCCGCCGCCGCTCCGGCCGAAGCCCCGCAGCCCGGCGAGCACGTCGTCGAAATTACGGCGCCTATCGTCGGTACCTTCTACAGCGCGCCGGACCCCAAGGCGCCTCCCTTCGTAAAGGTCGGCTCCGCCGTGACGCCGAATACGGTCGTCTGCGTACTGGAAGCGATGAAGCTCTTTACGGAAGTCGAAGCGATGGTCGAAGGCGAGATTACGGAAGTGCTGGTAAAAGACGGCGAGTTCGTCGAATTCGGCCAGCCGTTGTTCAAGGTGAAAAAAGGCCATGTCGGCGTATAGAAAGGGCTTGGGCGTATGTTTAAGAAAGTATTGATTGCCAACCGCGGCGAAATTGCCGTGCGAATTATCAAAGCATGTCATGAGTTGGGAATCAGCGCCGTCGTCGTGTATTCCGAAGCCGACCGCGATTCCCTGCCTGTCCGCCTGGCCGACGAAGCGTACTGCATCGGACAGGCCCAGGCCAAGAAAAGCTATTTGGATATTGCCCGCATTATCGAGACGGCGAAGGCGGCCAAGGCCGACGCCATCCATCCGGGCTACGGATTTTTGTCGGAAAACGCCGATTTTGCCGACGCCTGCGCAAACTATCACTTTACCTACATCGGAGCCAGCGGTGAGGCTATCCGCCACATGGGCGACAAGGCCATGGCCCGCAGCACGATGAAGCGCGTCGGCGTGCCCGTTATTCCGGGGACGGAAGACGTCATCTGCGATGAAGACGAAGCGCGCCGCACGGCGGAAGCCATCGGCTATCCCGTGCTGATCAAGGCCACGGCCGGCGGCGGCGGCAAGGGCATGCGCATTGTCGAAGACAGCACGGAGCTGGTCAAGGCCCTGCGTCAGGCTTCGCAGGAAGCGGAGCGCTCTTTCGGCAACGCCGGCGTGTATTTGGAAAAATACTTATCCCATTCGCGGCACGTAGAAATTCAGATCATGGCCGACAATTACGGAAACGTCGTCTACCTGGGCGAACGGGACTGCTCGACGCAGCGCCGTCACCAAAAGGTCATTGAAGAAGCGCCGTCGCCCGTCGTGTCGCCGGACATGCGGAAGAAGATGGGCGAAGCCGCCGTCATGGCCGCCAAGGCCGTCGACTACAGCGGCGCAGGCACCATAGAATTCATCGTAGACGATACGGGAAATTTCTATTTCATGGAAATGAATACGCGCATCCAGGTTGAACATCCCGTCACGGAAATGGTGACGGGGACAGACCTGATCAAGGCGCAAATACTCGTCGCGGCAGGGGAAAAGCTGCCGTGGACGCAGGCCGATATCCGCATGAACGGCTGGGCCGTCGAATGCCGCATCAATGCTGAGGACCCGATGCACAATTTCATGCCCTGCCCGGGGAAAATCACGCGCTATACGCCGCCCTTCGGCCGCGGTATCCGCGTGGACAGCGCCATGTACAGAGGCTGCGTCATTACGCCGTTTTACGACTCGATGATTGCCAAGCTCATCGTATGGGCTCCGACGCGGCTGGAAGCTATCGACAAGATGGAAAAAGCCCTGGCCGATTTTAAAATCGAGGGCGTGACGACGAATATTCCCCTGCAGCGGAAGATCTTGATGACGGAAGCCTTCCGCTGCGGCCAGGTCAACACGAATTACTTGGAAGAGCATCTGGAAGAGATTTTAAATACATAGAAAGAAGGGAACTGTCATGGATTTAGCGAAAGCGTCTCCGGCAGAAGTGCGAAGCCTCATCCGGGCCGGAGAATTGGATAAGCCGACGAGCGGCATGTGCGCTCCCTATGCCCAGGCCAATATGGCCGTGCTGCCGAAGGAGCTGGCCTTTGATTTCCTGCTGTTTACGCAGCGCAACAAGGTACCCTGCCCCGTATTGGACGTGACGGAAGCCGGCTCGCCTGTGCCGAAGCTCGTGGCGCCCGAGGCCGACCTGCGGCACGACATACCGCGGTACCGCATTTATCGTCATGGCGAGCTGACTGACGAAGTGACCGACGCTGCGCCGTTCTGGCGCGACGATTTGGTGGCCTTTTTGCTGGGATGCAGTTTTTCTTTTGAAGGCCCCATGATAGAGGCGGGGCTGGAAATCCGCCACATTACGGACAACCACAACGTGCCCATGTACAAGACGAATATCGAGTGCGTGCCGGCCGGCGTATTTCATGGCCCTATGGTCGTGTCCATGCGGCCTATGAAGCCTGCCGACGCGATCCGGGCCGTGCAGATTACGACGCGCATGCCCTTCGTCCACGGTGCGCCGATTCACATCGGCGATCCCGAAGCGATCGGCATTTCCGATATCGACAAGCCCGACTTCGGCGAACGGTCTGAAATTAAGCCGGGAGAAGTGCCCGTATTCTGGGCCTGCGGCGTGACGCCTCAGGCTGTGGCCATGGCCGTGAAGCCCGAGTTCATGATTACGCATGCGCCGGGCTACATGTTTATCACCGACGTCCTGAATTCGCAGCTGTCCATCATGTAAGAGAGCATACTAAAAAAGCTGAATGCATACGCTTATGCCGCGTGCATTCAGCTTTTTTTATAAAGGTTTTAGGAAAGCTCTTGCTTTGAAAGAGTGTAGATGACAGCGAAGCCGGCCGCCAGGGGAACGACGGCGGACACGAGGGAGAGCAGATCCGTCGGGACGCCGGGGAACAGCTCCCACATGGAGCCGAGGACGAAGCCTAAGATGATGAGGTACGTCGCCTGGGGATAGCGGTTCATGGCTTTTTCCAGCAATTTCGTCGTTGCCAGGATTCCGGTGATGACGCCGCCGCCTAAGGGGATGAGCAGGGCAAAGGACAGGCTGCTGATGGCCAGCAGTATCTGGTCGTATACGCCTAAGAGATAAAGCAGGTACGACACGCTGATGCCCGGCAGGATGAGGGCGATGGAGGCGACGAAGCCCGTCACGATCCACAGGATGAGGAAGAACAGACCGCCGTCCGTCTGGGCGTGCAGCCCGTCTATAGGCGCGGCGGCGAACAAGGCGACGATGACCACGCCCAAGAGGATATACAGGACGGCCTTGGCTGACAGTCTGGAGATATTTCCTTGACGGAAGGTAATAGGGACGCTGCCGGCTACGGCGCCCAGGAAGAAGTATGACGTGGGGATGGGATACGTTTCCATGAAGTGAAGCAGCGGCTTGGCGAAGGCGATGATGCCGAGGCCGCCGCCGGCGGAGAAGGCGCACAGAAAGAAAAAGGAGGCCTTATCGAGCCGCGTCAGGGCGCTGACGGCGTGAATGAGCTTGTCGTATATGCCTAATACGATGGCCATGGAGCCGCCGCTGACGCCGGGAACGAGCATCGTTCCGCCGACGATCAAGCCTTTTAGAAACGTAACTATAGGAGAGTGCTTCATAATCAATATCGTGTCCTTTCTATAAAGAGGGCGTATGTCGGTATGTGAAGTACAGTCTTATTCCAGCATCATGCTGTGGGCGTAGCCCGTCGCGCCGTCGTATTCGCCGCCGAGGATTTTTACGAGGACGAAGCCTTTTTCATCGGCCGGGCTCAGTGATTTTACGCGCGTCGGATTCATAAAGACGATGACCTCATCGGAGCGCACCATCTGGCGAATCAGCTCGACGTCGTGGTTTTGAAAGGCGTCGAGAAATTCTGGAATAGTCCTGGCGTCGCAGACGATGTAGGTGCCGCGGAGCATCAGGTACTCTTTATTCGTCTCGATGGCTGGAAAGGAGGGCTTTTGCTCCGGCGGCACGGCCTTGACTGACGAGTACTGCGAAAAGTCGACGTGAGTCTTGGCGTTTTCCTGCAGCGAGTATAGATAGTAGCCAGCCAGAATCAGGCACAGGAGGACGAAGGGCAGGAAGAGGCGCTGCATATAGTGAGCGGCCTGTTCCAGTGTTTTGTGCGCCTCAGCCTTTCGCTGCGTTTCTTCCTCCGTCGGCTCGTGGAGCGCGCCGGCCATGACGGCCGACAGGGGCAGCCCGTAGTTGCCGATGGGATACAGATTTTCCATCCAGTTCATGCCGCAGGCGCAGGCCATGGCCCGGCTGAGGGAATTGTCCAGGTCTACAGAAATGTTCATGTAATGCATAATCGATAAAAAAGAAAAGTTTTCCAAGTCGGCAATATAGGCCGCGGCGAGAAATTTCAGATCGCGGACGTAGGCGTCTTCCATGGAAAAGGGCTTGCCGCCGGCTTCGTAGCTGGCCTTGATGGCCAGGAAGAGCTGTTCTGACGAATACGCCGAAAGGACGGCGTTTTTCAGCAATATCTTGATTTCACCGTCCCAGACGTCAGCGAAGGGCTGGCAGTCGGCGACCATGTCGGCCGTGATTTTGCGGCACGTAAACTCGTCCGTCGGCGGCTTGATCAAGAAGGTGAGACCGTGGACGCTGCCGTCGCTGATCCATGCCAGGGACAGGCGGCAAATGCTGTTTAAGTTGTCGTTGGCCAAATCGGCCGTCACGGCGATGGGCCGGTTCGGATGCTTCCGGGACAGCGATTCGAGCGTTTTCTGCATTTGTTCGTCAGACATGGGAACCCTTCCTTTCGTCTGTATTTCCAAGGGAGCAGGCCGATAGGAAAAACGAGGTGCCATGGAACGGGATGGGCCGTTCCATTGTACCTCGCCGTATTAGCGGTAATTCTTGTGATACGGATGGGACGAGCGGGCCGGACGGTACGACGTCTGCGACTTGAGGCGGAAGTAATTGTGCTTTACCGTCTTGTTCTTGTCGTCCGTAATGGTGTTTACGTCGAACAGCTTCAGCGATTTGATAAAGGGGACGAATTTCTTGTAGCCGAAGTTGCGCACGTCGAAGTCGGAGAACTGCTTGCTCAGCAAATTCCCCAGGGTGCCGGAAAAAATCCAGCCGTTGTCGTCGGAGTTTTCTTCGGTCAGCTTGATGAGAGCCTGCTTGATGGTCAGGAAATCCTTGCCCGGCGTTTTTTCGTGAGCCGGTACGTAAGGCTGGGCTGCTACGGCTGTATCCGGCGTTGAAACCGGCTTAGCTTCTTCGCTTTCGTTTTCTTCCGCTTCTTCCAGCAGGACGTCTAAATACAGAAACTTGTTGCACGCCGAGATGAAGGAGCGGGGCGTCTTGCTTTCGCCCATGCCGAGAACGTATTTCTGCGATTCGCGCAGGCGCGATGCCAGGCGGGTAAAGTCGCTGTCCGACGAGACGATGCAGAAGCCGTCGAGATGGCTCTGGTACAGCAGGTCCATCGTGTCGATGATGAGGGCCGAATCGGACGAATTCTTGCGCGTCGTGTTGCTGTACTGCTGCACGGGCTGGATAGCGTTGTCCAGAATGGTGCTGCGCCACGAGGCCATCTGCGGCGTCGTCCAGTTTCCGTAAATGCGCTTGTATATGACGTCGCCTAAGTTGTTGGCTTCCGATAAGATGACGTCGATGTATTTATTGGAAATATTTTCCGCGTCGATGAGCACGGCTAATTTCATTTCATGATCCATAAATGTGATTCCTCCTGCCTGCTATTGTATCATTTAGGCCGGGAAAATAAAAGATATTGTGTTATGCCGATTACAGCAGGGCCTGCAGGCGGGCCGTCACGGCAGCTGGGGCCGGCTCGGCGCTCAAATCGGCAATGGGCTGGGCTCCGACGTAGAGCATCTGCCCCTGTGTATGGACGGAGGCCGTCGGCCTCTTATTCTGGTGGTAGACGGCTGCCAGGTTGCCGGCAATCAGATAGGCCTGCTCCCGGCCGCTCATGGAGGCCGTATCGGACGGGGCGAACCATTCTTTGCCGCGGATGGAAATCATGCCCGTTTCGGCGTCGACCTTGACGACGTTGTTGCTCCATTTCGTCAGGGTCTTGCTGTACGTGTCGCGGCGGCTGACGTTGGTCGGATGGTCGTTGAACAGCTCCATGACGCCGCTCGTCTTGACGGAGCCTCCCTTTTCCAGCATGCGCTGCCATAAGGCGGCTCCCGCACCGGGGTTGTAGCCTGCGCCGACGGCGTATTCGAAGGCCAGCTTGTCCGCTTCCTTTTCCATAGGCTTGGTGACCAGATTCGCCGTGCCGATTTGCGACAAGATGGCCGAACCAAGCTGGGCCGCGCTGCCGTTGGCTCCAGCCAAGGATGCCAGCAAATCAAGGGGCATGGATTTCTTGACGCCTTCAATGGGATGATTTTTTTGGCCGTGTCCCATTTCGTGAGCCAGGACGAAGGCGACTTCGTTTTCGTTGTAGTTCAGGGGCTCAAAGAGGCCGATGTTGACGCTCATGTTGTGGCCGATGGTACAGAAGGCGTTGAAGGACGTGTCGTTGTTGACAAAATAATTGTACGGCTTATCCAGGATGGACGGGTCGATGGCCGCAACGGAACGGGACAGGTTTTCCATGATGCGGGCCGTCATGGCGTTGGCCTGCGGGTCGTAATTGACGCCGTACTGGGCCTTGACCTGCTCCATGAATTCGTCGCGCCCTTCGTTGTCCAGGTAGCTGAGCTGCTTATTCAGGCTGGCGTACTGTACGCCGGCTCCGATGATCGTGCCGATGGCGCCGAGGTTGATGGCCTGGACTGGCGCGGCCGGGGCGACGGCGGCGCTGAGGCTGATGCAGATGGCGGCGCGTATGGCCGCGCGTTTCCATGCGGATGCGGACATGAGAGGTCTCCTTTCTCCTGCGCAGGCAGGGCGGCAGAGGCGGTATCGGCAAGGCAGATACCGTGTCTATATATTGTGATATAAATGTAAGTATACCATGTCATAGGCGTGCGGTGGTAGCGGCGCGTAAGGCGGCGTATTGACAATGAGACGAAAGTCTTTTACTATGAAACGAATAATAAAGGGAAAAGAAGGGATGGATTATGACTATACGACTTGACGGCAAGACGGCGCCGTTTTTTATTATTGCCGCCGGCGTCTGCTGGGGCATCATCGGGATTTTTTCCCGCCAGCTGGCAGTGCTGGGATTTTCGCCTGTTCAGATTGCCTTCGGCCGCTCCTTTGTGACGGCGGCGGTTATGGTGCTGTTCATGGCCTTCACGAGGGCGTCGGAGCTGGCCATTGCCAAGCGGGATATATGGATGTTCCTGGGGACGGGCCTGTGCAGCATCGTCTTTTTCAACATCTGCTATTTCACGGCGATTCAGCTGACGACTCTGTCCATGGCGGCCATTTTGCTGTACACCGCGCCGAGCATCGTCATGGTCCTGTCAATCCTGTTGTTTAAAGAGGCTTTCACGCCGGTGAAAGCCCTGTGCCTGGTCCTGGCCTTTGCCGGCTGCGTCCTCGTCAGCGGGCTGGGCGTGGGGAAGGTCAACGTTCCCGGCGTCCTGGCCGGGTTGGGCGCCGGCTTCGGCTACGCCCTGTATTCGATTTTCGCCCGCTATGCTTTGGCGAAATACACGCCCTTTGCCGTGACGACGTGGACCTTTGTCGTCGCTGCGGCCGGGCTTGTCGGCTTCAGCCATGCCGGACAAATTGCCGCTGTGGTCCTGACAGTACCCGAAGCGGCGGCGCTGTTCGTTATGCTGGGCGTCGTGTCGACGGCCCTGCCCTTCGGCCTGTATACGCTGGGGCTCAATAAGATGGAAGCGGGGAAAGCGTCCATTCTGGCATCTGTTGAACCGCTGACGTCGACCCTCGTCGGCGTCGCCGTATTTCACGAACCTCTTACGGCAGCCGGTCTCGGCGGTATCACCTGTATTTTGGGAGCCGTCGTGCTGCTGAACTGCAGATCCTGATCAGCGGACGAATTCTAAGCGGAATCGCCGTCCCGGCGTGATGTATTTCAGTAAAAATCGTTCTTCCGGCAGGATTTGCGCGGCAATCATCGTCTTGTCGTCTTCTTCGGCGTCGGCCGTCATAATCGCCGCTTCTCCCTGGTACCGCAAGTACATATCCGTGTCGATGGTCACGTCGCCGCGCCGCAGGCCGCGGCGGGGGCAAGCCTCGTCTCTTACAATGGAGCCGCTCGCGTGAGAGCGGCTTTCCTGCGTCCGTATCATATCGCGGGACGGGTCCAGGCGGGACGTAAAGGTATAGGACAGGAAATCACGGACCCAGGGCTTGCGGCTGCAGAGGCGGGTCTTTAAGACGACAACGCCCTTTTCTTCGCGGCCCGCTGCGGCGAGGGCTTCCAGCTCTGCGTCGGACGGCTGGGCATCGCCGATGAAGACCGACTGGACGCCTAAGGCGGCCAGGTGCCGGGCCGTCAGGCTGACGTCGAGGCGGCGATGGTCTTCCAGCGTCGGCAGCCCTTCGAATAAAGGCCCGCGCCGGCCGTGCTGGCTGGGAATGAAGGCTCCGACGGACAGGCCATCCTGCTGCAGCCGCGCCGTCTGGGCGGTAAAAAAGGCTTCGCTCAGTCCCGTATGGGGCCGGGGATAGAAGTTGTGCAGGCAGTCAATGCGGGAAAACTCCGCGCCGGCGTCGCGCAGGGCGTCTATGTACTCGGGCTGCACCGTCGAGGCGTTGAGCTGGACGGATAGGACGCGGCTGAACAAGGCCGTCTTTCGCACGTCGAAGCCGTAGTCCAGTCGGGCCGTCGTGATTCCCAGCTCCAACAGCTGCTGCGGCTGAAGGCTGTCGATGCCGAGGATGGCCGCCGTTTTGGGCGATATGTCGGCAACGACGTCCAGGCCGCGCCGACGGGCCGTCTGCAGCAGGGCGCGCAGTTCCCGGCGCAGCGCCGCAGTGTCTGTTTCTGGAATATGCAGGGACGTAAACACGCGGCCTATGCCTGCGTCTGCGGCTTTTTCCAATAATTCCACATGTTCTTCTGCCGTGCCGTGCAGGCCCGGATACAGGGAGATTCCCGTTTTCATGATATGTCTCCTCCTTATAGCTCGGGGTCGTCGAAGCCGAGAATCCAGGCGGCAATAAAGCCGACGGCGTAGGATACGGCCAGGCCGAGCAGGTAGATGGGAATATTGTCGGTGCTGGCCGCCAGGGGCAGGCCGGAAATTCCTAAGGCTGCCGAGCCGACCATGTAGTAGGCTTGGACGGCGCCGCCGCAGGCTCCGCCGATGCAGGCCCCGATAAAGGGCTTGCCTAAGGGCAGGGTGACGCCGTAGATGAGGGGCTCGCCGACGCCCATAATGCCGACGGGAAGGGCCGAGGCGATGGTTTTGCGCAGCCTTTTGTTTTTGGTTTTAGCGTATACGGCCAGGGCCGCTCCGACCTGACCGCCGCCGGCCATGGCCAGGACGGGCAGGAGAATCGTCACGCCGTAGCGGGCCAGCAGCTCGGCGTGAATCGGCGTAAGGCCCTGGTGTACGCCGGCCATGACCATGGGCAGAAAGGCTCCGCCTAGCAGGAAGCCCGTGACGGCTCCGCCGGAACGGATAGATTCTGTCGCTGCCGCGCCGATGGCCTCCGATATGCAGCCGCCGACGGGCTGGCAGATGCAGAGGGCCGCGAAGGTGGAAATGAGGACCGTAATGAGGGGCGTCGCAAAGAGGTCGAACATTTCCGGTATATGTCGATGGAGCTTTTTTTCCAGCCAGGCGGCGAACAGCGACACGAGGAGGACGGCGACAACGCCGCCCCGGCCGGGGGCGAAGGCGATGCCGTCGGCTGAAATAGACGCCAAGGACGGATGGCTCATGACGGCAGCCAGTACGCCGCCGAGCATGGGAGAACCGCCGAAAACCTTGACGGCGTTGATGCCGACGAATATATTCAGGCCGAAGAAGGCGGCGCTGCCGGCGACGGCCAGCATTTGCGCAATAGGCGACGCCGCCCACGACGGCTCTATTTTCAAGGCGATGTTCAGCAGTCCCGTAATGAGGCCGCAGGCGATGAAGGCCGGAATGATGGGGACGAAAATGGCGGAAATTTTCTTTAAGGCCAGCTTAGCCGGCGTGGCGTTCTTTTTCCGGATGGCGTCGCGGAGCTCATTCCCGTCGCCGACCGATGCGGCCTGGGCAAGGGAAGCAATTGTGCCGTCGTCGGATGTCGGCGTCGCGCCGCCTTGTTCCAGAAGGGCTTTAAACTCCTTCGTCACCTTGGCGGCCTTGCCGGGGCCCAGGACGATCTGCCATTCGTCGCCCGATTTGTTGACGCCTAAGACACCGGGAATCTTTTTGATTTCCTCGGCAGGTATACCGCCGTCCCTGACATGAAGGCGCAGGCGGGTCATACAGTTGTAGGCGTGGGCAATGCGCTCGGCCGGCCCGACGGCGGCCAACAGCTGTTCCGCTAATTCTTTATCGGTCATGAGTTGTCTCCTTGCATACCTGGTCTATGTATCCGCCGTGCGCGGCAAGGCGCCGTTCCGCTTCGGCGGCGGACACGCCGAGGCGCAGCATGACGATGGCCGTTTTAGCCTGCCCGCGGCATTGAAGCAGGGCCTGTTCGGCATCCCTTCGTCCGCATTGGGCCGCCGTCATGACGATGCGGCAGGCTCGTTCTTTCAGCTTTTCATTAGAGGCCTTTACGTCGACCATGAGGTTGCCGTATACTTTGCCGAGCCGTATCATGGCTCCTGTAGACAGCATGTTGAGGATCATCTTCTGCGCCGTGCCGGCTTTCATGCGCGTTGAGCCGGTGATGACTTCCGGGCCGACGAGGGCGCATAAGTCGATTTGCGCATACTGGGCGATGGGAGCCTGAGGCGAGCAGTCGATGGAAATCGTCGCGGCGCCGACGGAAGCGGCGTACTGCAGTCCGCCGAGGACATAAGGCGTCCGTCCCGACGCGCTGAGGCCGACGACGACGTCCTTTGCCGTGACGGCCTTGGCCGCCAAGTCGGCTCGTCCCATGTCCTGCGAGTCTTCGGCACCTTCCTTAGCCCGGAAGATGGCCTCGTACCCGCCGGCGATGAGGCCCTGGACCATGTCGGGGTCCGTGCTGTACGTCGGCGGACATTCTACGGCGTCGAGTATGCCCAGCCGTCCCGACGTACCTGAACCGATGTAAAATAACCGGCCCCCTTGCCGCAGCCGGCCGGCGATCAAGTCTACGGCGTCGGCGATGGCCGGGGCGATAGCCCCGACGGCGAGGGCTGCCTTTTTATCTTCTTCGTTGATAAGACGTATCATATCCAGCGTAGACAGCCGGTCTATATGCCGTGTCTGTTCATTGCGCTGTTCTGTTGCGATAGAGTGGAGATCGATCATATGCAAAGGTCCTTTCTTTACTTATACCTTTCATTATAAAAAGGATGGCATAGACGCGCAAGCCTTACTTTTCCTAAACTATTTCTAACTATTTTGTAAAAAATACGGGGCTTTTATTGACAAGCTAAAAGGGAAAACCTATAATGGCTTTAATTTCATAGTACGTGCGGCAACGGCGCTGTTGAATCTACGTTCAACGGCGCTTTTTTGCGCGGCTGGGGGAAAGAAAGCCGCGCGGCGCGTAGTGTGAAAGAATCTGAAAGGCAGAGGGGGAAGTAGTAATGAACGACGCCGATATGATTAAAGCCTATATGAAGACCTACGAAGGGCAGATTTGCCAGTGGCGGAGGCAATTTCACGAATATCCGGAGACGAGCTTTCAGGAACGGCGGACGACGCTGCGAATTGTCAATATCCTGGAAGATATGGGCATTCCGTGCGAAGTCAATCCAGAGCAGCATACGGGCGTAGTCGCCAAGATTGAAGGGGATCATCCGGGAAAAGCCGTGGCCCTGCGGGCCGACATAGACGCCTTGCCTGTACAGGAAGCGACCGACGTGCCCTTCAAATCGCGCTGCGACGGCTGCATGCATGCCTGCGGCCACGACGGCCATATTGCCGTGTTATTAGGGGCGGCGCGCATGCTGGTCAACATGAAGGACCGGCTGTACGGCACGGTGTATTTGATTTTTCAGCCCGGTGAAGAAACGGGACGCGGCGCGCCGTATATGATACGCTTTGGAAATTGGTATGAAGAAATCGGCTCCATCTTCGGCGGCCATCTTTGGATTGACGTGCCGTCGGGGAAGGTATCCGTCGAAAAAGGCGAACGGATGGCGGCGGCCGATGAATTTACCATTCTCGTACACGGCCGGGCAGGCCACGGCTCGCAGCCGCAGCAGACCGTGGACGCTACAGTCGTCGCCTCGGCTATCGTCCTGAATTTGCAGAGCCTCGTGTCGCGTCATGTCAGCCCGCTGGATTCGGTCGTCCTGACGATCGGGACCATGAAGAGCGGCACGCGATTCAATATTATTTCCGGCGAAGCGGAGCTGTGCGGCACGACGCGGTATTTCAAGAAAGAAATGGCGGAGGACATCAAGACGACGATGGAACGGATCGTTCAGAACACGGCGGCGGCTTACGGCGCCTCGGCAGAGCTGCAGTACCGGGTCATGGTACCGCCCGTCGTCAATGACGAAGGATGCTCGGCCATTGCGGAAGACGCCGTCAGAAAGATTTTGGGAGACGACGCCGTGACGACGCTGGAAAAGACGACAGGCGGCGAAGACTTCGCCTACTATCTGGAGATGAAGCCGGGATGCTTTGCCCTGATCGGCATTTATAATCCCGACGCCGGCGCCGTACATTCTCATCACAGCGATGTCTTTACGCTCGACGAATCGGCGCTGCCGGGAGCGGCCGGAATCTACGCCATGTATGCCGCAGACTGGCTGCGGCTTCATTCTTAACAGCCGCGCCGCAAATTGTTTTGCTGTGAAAAGGGGGAACATGCCATGAAATGCCTATTGACGGCGATTCCGTTTATTTGGATTATCGCGGCCCTGCCGTTTGTGAATACCTTTCACCCGCAGATTGCCGGGCTGCCCTTTCTGGCCTTTTGGATTCAGGCCGGCGTTATCGTAACGGTGGCCTGTATCCATACGCTGTGGGTATTAGATAAAAAAGACCGGCTGCGGTCTGAGAAGGAGATGTAATATGACGCTGCATTTGGAATATATGTATCAGGACCCGCCGTGCCGTCCCGGCGAGATATCGCCGGCTCTGGAAGGTCTGAGCATTCTCAGCGGCGGCGGGGATGCCCATATATACGGAACGGTGATGACGCCGGGACGGATGCCGGGGGAACGGCGTCCCTGTGCGATTCTCCTGCACGGGTATCCGGGCTATACGTCGCTGTTTGATATCGGACAGGGGCTGCGCCGGATGGGAGCCGTCGCCGTAAGCATATCGTATCGCGGATGCTGGGGAAGCGAAGGCCAATATACCTTGTCGGGCATCATCGAAGACGCCGTGGCCGCGGCGGAATGGGCCCGGACGACGGAAACGGCTTCTAAATACGGTATTGATACGGATAAGATGTTTTTTATCGGACACAGCATGGGCGGATTTGCCGCCGTAAACGCCATGCGGCGTCTGCCGTGGATTCGCGGTGCCGCCGTCATGGCTCCTTACGATTTTCCGTCGTTGTTTGAAAAGGGCGACGAAGAGTCGCTGAAGGAGCTGCTGATTCAGGGAGCCGACGTCCTGCGCCTGTCCAGTATGAAGGCCTTATATGAAGACGCCCAATATTGTCTTCACGCCGAGTTCGGACTTCGCCATGCCACCGAAGATCTCAAAGATCGAAACCTGTACTTCATCGGCGCGGCGAAAGACGACGTCGCGCCGGCGGCGGATATGATCGGGCCCTTGTGGCGTCTGCTGCAGCTTCATGAAACATCAGCCGTACAGCAGTTTGACCTAGTGGAGGCTGACCATGCTTTCGATGAAACACGCCTGACTGTCGGCGCGATGATCGGCCAGTGGATGCAGTCCGTATTAGACGCGGCGACGTCGTAGATTTTATCTGTTCGAGAGGGGGAGTTTGTTATGGAGGCAATGAGCGCACTGGTTATTTTATTTGTCTTCATCATCGGGATCGCCGTTCTGGGCGCAATTCCCGGATTGAAAGATAAGCACATGAACGCTGAGAACTGGGCCGTCGGGGGACGGAATTTCGGACGCTGGCTGAATTGGTTTATCATGGCCGGCGAGGTGTATACGGCCTTCGCCTTTTTAGGCGCCAGCGGCTGGGCCTACGCCAAAGGCGGACCGACCTTTTATATCCTGGGCTACGGGGCGCTGGCCTACGTCGTCGGCTATCACATTCTGCCGAGGGTCTGTCAGTATGGCCATCGCCATCAGCTCGTCACGCAGGGCGACCTGGTCGAATACCTGTACGACAGCCGGCCCTTGGGAATTTTAGTATCCTGCATCGGCGTCGCCTTTCTGCTTCCGTATTTGCAGCTGCAGCTGACGGCGCTGGGCCTTATCGTAGAAGTCACGTCTTTAGGAGCGATTCCGCGGGTATACGCCATGGTCATCGCCTTCGTCATGGTCGCCCTGTTCGTATTTTTGAGCGGCTTGAAGGGTGTCGCTTCGACGGCTGTCGTCAAAGACGTCATGATGATGGGTTCCATGTTGTTCTTCGGCTTGTATCTGCCGTACCATTACTGCGGCGGCATCGGCGAAATGTTTGCCCAGGTCGAAGCGATGAAGCCGGGGTTTATGATGTTTCCCGGAGGCACGGGCAATCTGGATATCATCTGGGCCATGACGACCCTCGTCGTCATGGCGGCGGGGTTTTACATGTGGCCGCATTTTTCGACGAACACCTTCAGCGCCAAGGATCCCGATGTGCCGCGGCATAACGCCGTATGGCTGCCCGTGTGCCACCTGTTTCTCATCTTCCCGATGATCGTCGGCTTTACGGCCGTCTTGGTATATGCGGACAATCCGATTCCCGTTGCCGACATGGCCTTCTTATACATGGTCAAGGATTCCTTCCCCGTATGGGTGCTGGGACTTATCGGCGGGGCCGGCGCCCTGGCCTGCATGATTCCTGCGGCCGACCTGCTGCTGTCCACGTCCCTGCTCATTTCCCGCAATATATACATTAAGGGGCTGCGCCGCGGCGACGAAGGGATTTCGCCGGAACACATGAAGCGGACGGCACGATACTTAATCCTTATTTTGACAGCAGCGGCGCTGTACCTGTCTATTTTCCACTCCAACCTGCTGGTCAACCTGCTGCTGACGGGGTATTCCGGCGTCACCCAGTTCTTCCCGCTGCTGGTTTTGGGAATGTTTTGGAAGCAGGCCAGCAAGAAAGCCGCCCTCTGCGGCCTGGTCGTCGGCGAAGCCCTCGTGTTCTATCTCATGCTGAATCAGATGGACCCGCTGCCGGTGCTGGGCGGACACTTTAACGCCGGGTTTATCGCCTTAGCGGCGAACTTTATCGTATTTGTTCTCGTCAGCGCCGTGACGAAAAACGGCAAGACGCGGTTAGTTTAATATTTTGTATTTCACTTGCTGTATCATTGGAGGGACACCTATGCGGAAAGAACATGATTTTTTAGGGACGATGAACGTACCGGATGACGTATACTACGGCGTGCAGACGATGCGGGCCGTTAAGAATTTTCATATTACGGGCGAACGGCTGGATCCGGACTTTATTAAGGCCCTGGCGACTGTGAAAAAAGCGGCGGCCTTGGCGAATATGGAAACGGGGCGATTGAATGCCATCGTCGGGAAGGCGCTTACGCGTGCGGCCGATGAAATTATAGAAGGACGGTGGCTCGATCAGTTTCCTGTCGATCCGATTCAGGGCGGTGCTGGCACGTCTATTAATATGAATATGAACGAAGTCCTTTGCAATCGGGCTCTGGAAATCTTAGGCAAGCCGAAGGGACGATACGACATCATTTCGCCGAACAACCATGCCAATATGGCCCAGTCGACGAACGACGTATTTCCGACGAGCATCAAAGTATGCCTTGCCGCAAAGGGGAAGGCCTTGTCCAGTACGCTGCGGACGCTGGAATTTTGGCTGGACGAAAAAGCCGATGAATTTCGAGACGTATTGAAAATGGGCCGTACGCATTTGCAAGACGCCGTGCCCATTACGTTGGGACAGGAAATGGCCTCCTATGCGTCCGCCGTCCGCCGCGCCCGCAGACGGATTGAGAAATCGCTGGACGATGCGCATATTATCAATATGGGCGGCACCGCCGTCGGTACGGGCCTGAACGCCGAACCGGAGTATATCAGGCTCGCGGCGGCGAAATTGTCGGAACTGACGGGGGAAATGTTCGTTACGGCCCGCAATATGGTCGACGCTACGAATAATACGGATGTGTTCGCCGAAGTGTCGGGGAGTATGAAGTCGGCGGCCTTGGTGCTGATTAAGATGGCGAATGACATACGCCTTATGGCGTCCGGACCGAGATGCGGCTTTCATGAGCTGAATGTGCCGCCTCGTCAGCCCGGGTCGTCCATTATGCCGGGAAAGGTCAATCCTGTGATTGCCGAAGTATTGGATCAGACATGCTATCAGGTTATTGGCAACGATTTGGCGATTACTCTCGGCGTTGAAAACGGCCAATTTGAATTGAACGTCATGGAACCGGTTATGGCTTTTAATCTCTTTCATTCCATGGACTATTTGACGAACGCTGTACAGACCTTTGTAGAGTACCTTCTGAAGGATTTGCAGGCGAATACGGAAAGCTGCCGGCATTGGGTGGACCGCAGCGTAAGCGTGATTACGGCGCTGCTGCCGCATATCGGTTACGAAGAAGCTGCGATGCTGGCGAAAGAAGCGTACAGCACGGGACGGCCCGTCCGGGACATCATCTTGGCTCACGGCATCTTGACGAAAGAACAGCTCGATGTCATTCTTTCGCTGCAAGAAATGACGAAGCCGGGAATTGCGGGAGAAACGTTCCTCCATCATCAGGACAGCTGGAAATTAGCTTCGAATTAACAGTAGTATATAACGCCGCCTCCGCGTTTTTCGACGATGAGGCGACGTTTTTTTGTGTGAAAGGAGCTGGTCTTTGCGTAATCTCCACTTTATTTTTTTTTTGATTCATGCTATCATACATAGCGTATAGTATTATTGTGCGCCCATAGCTCAGTTGGATAGAGCAGCAGTTTCCTAAACTGCGTGTCGGATGTTCGAGTCATCTTGGGCGCACCATTTTTTTATCTATGAGCCCGTCCGGACCGCCCTTGTGGTATCGACATCGTGGCGTGCGGCCATGTGGAGGCGTTCGGAATCGACGAATATATTAAGGCTGAACGGCTCGCCGGAGCCGGGTGGCTATAGGAGGAACAGATCATGTCAGCATTGATACAGCAAATTACGACGGCAAACGAAGCCTTTGTCAGGGACGCCC
>USGG01000011.1 GCA_900554215.1 uncultured Megasphaera sp. | reverse complement strand
CGGGCCGCAGGGGAACATCATTGACGGCAGGGGCCGCAGGCTGTTCCGCAGCCGCCTTGCCGCTGGCGATCCGGGTGCAACGGCCCGCCATGTCACGCAACGCGGCGGAACCGGCGCGGAAATAGAAAATATCCGGGTCGCCTTCGCTGACGCGGCTTTTCAGCATAAAACCCGTTTTTTTGTCGTCGCTCCACGTCACGAATTCGCTGCCGATGCCGTTGGCCGTCAGCACGTGAATAATGCGCTGTCCGAAGGGGTCCTTCCCCAGCTTCGTCATGTACGTAACGCGATGACCCAGACGAGCCGCTCCTACAGCTACGTTGAATTCCGCCCCGGCAACGGCCAGGTCATAGCCGCTGACGCTGTCCAGAGAGCCTTCACTCTGCGCGATGAGGAGCCCCATCGGTTCGCCCGCTAAAATTAATCCAGTCTTCATCACCTTCACACCTTTCGTCAGTATAGAATAGGACGATTCTCTGCATATATGTTCCGCAGCATTAAGAAAAGCACATCAAAAGGTCACATACGAATGTCTTATTTTGAAAGCGCTAACGCAATTTATTTATGCATTTCTCCAAAAATTACCGCCTATTCAAATATCATTCCATCATTTATTAAGCTAATTATATCCCATAAAATAGCCTTTTTCAATATTTCTTCTATGCCGATTCCAGATGTATAGCACGACCTTATGTCGGCAACGTAATTACATTTAGCCAGGTATATTGTGTAAACAGTTACACAATATTATTTGTATTTTTTTACCGCAGATGTATAGAATAAAGCGTCTTTTTCTATTTCTGCCCAGGCTCCTCGGTTAATCCGATCTGCGCTGACAAAATTGCTCCCTATACCGACCCCGCTTACGCCGACAGCCATGAAGGATTCAATATTTTTTTCCGATACGCCTCCCGTAGCAATGAGTCTCAAATGAGAGAGGGACGACATAACCGCTTTAAAATATGCCGGCCCCAGCGTATCAGCAGGAAAGATCTTGATAAAATCTGCGCCGGCTTCCCAGGCAGCTTCAGCCTCCGTCGGCGTATAGGCGCCCGGTATAGAAATTAAGTGTAATTCTTTCGTCCGCTGAATCACGGCTGTATTCGTATTAGGCGATATAATAAATTCTGCGCCGGCTTCCGCCGCATCCTCTACCTGCCGTACAGTCAATACCGTACCGGCTCCAATATGCATTTTTTCAGAATACTGCTGCTTCAGCAAACGAATACTTTTCAGCGTATCGGCGCAGGACGCCTCATCTTCCGGTTTATACGTAACTTCTACAAACTGCACGCCGCCTCGTTCCAATGCGGCCGCGGCAGGCAGGACGTATTCACTGGAAACGCCGCGGATAATAGAAATAATTTTTGCATCCAATAATTCGTCCAATATATTCATTATATACTCCTCCTCACTTACAATAAACCGCGCCGGCGCGCTAGTTCCATTGCGCCGTACCCGCTCAATCCCCGCTGCTGCGCATCCGTCGCTGTGACGACAGCCTGCCCGCGCCGTTCCAGCAGGCAGGCATATGCGTTCTTCATGACTGGCTTACCTGTTACAACAAAGAGGGCGTCTCGCCATTGCGGCCAATCTTTGGCCGAAACCAAGGCCTGCATATCGTCGGCCAACACAACGCCTAAGAGATAGTTCTGCGCCTGCAAGGGCGTATATCGGCAGAACATGCCGCGAATCCTCGTCATGAAGGCCGCGTGCAAAAAAACATGTTCCATTCCATCTTCCGCCCCCTGAAGAAAAGCTTCTTCGTCAAATTCCGCAGCAAAGGAGCGGCATACTGTATCGGCTAAAATCGTATCAAAGGTCAGAGAACGAAGCGTTTCGCCAGCTAACGTCGTTATGCATTTTTGTATCCTTCGCCGCTCATCGACCAGCACATATTTATGATGAGAGCCAGGCAATACAAAGATCGCGCTCCCTTTGGGATTAACATAAGATACTAACCCAACCGCTTCCGCTTCTTCGCCGCGCATCATATCCATCATCGCAGCATTTTCTGCCGTAACCGCATTGTCTTCCATGTTTTTAACGCCGGGCACGAACCAGATAGGCTGGGAAGCAACTTCCGGAATAGATGCGCAGACCATAGCATTGGCTAATTTATCCAGTCCAATAGGAGCCGCCGCATGAGGAATTTCTTTAAGGCCCGCACTGCTGGTCAACATTCCCGCCGCCAAAATCAGAGAAATCTCAGAAACGGGAATACCGGCACGAAACGCCGCTGTGCGAAGAGCCTGCCGCACCGCCCTGACAAGTCCCGATTTTGTACCGTCTATGACAGCATTACGCACGCCTACAGCTTCACTTGCTTCTCCTAAAATGCATTGGCCTCGCCAAATACATGCCCTCGTATTCGTCGTGCCGCCATCGATTGTCGCTACGTACACCAGATTCACTCCCTTTCATAGGTTGTTATAGAAAAAAGATGCAGCCTGTATACTGCTGCATCTTTTTTATCAGGCATTCATCTTGTCCCAATCAATCTTTCCTTCCCGGCTTGCTACGATAGCCGTGCAGACAGCGTCTCCCCAAATATTCATGGGCGTACCCGTCACATCCAGATAGAAGAAAATCGCAGCGATCCATGCTACGACCTCCGTCGGCAAACCGAAGGCGTTTACCAATATGACGGCGATAGCTAATCCGCCGCCGGGAACGCCGGCGCAGCCGACAGAAAAGGCAATGCCCATGATGACGAACAGAAACAGCTGTATCACCGTCGGTTCCATGTGAACAGCATACATACCCAGCATGATATACAAGGGAATTTCAATAGCCATAGAATCCATATTAAACGTAACGCCTAAAGGCAATCCGAAATCGGCCATTTCTTTATCAATGCCAGCTTCTTTGACACATCGCAGATTCACTGGAAGGGTGCCGGCCGAGCTCGTCGTTACAAATGCAGTAATCAGAGCCGGGAAAATTTTGCGGGTAAATTTGAAGGGGTTAATTTTCCCTACGATATACAGCATGACAAAGTATACGACAATGACCTGCAGCACAAAGGCAATACTGTAAGCGGCAATAAAGCTGGTCATTTGCGCAACGAAAGATCCTTTCAGCCCGCTAATAGATGTCGCCATCAGCGCAGCCACACCGATAGGCGCATAATACATAATGCCTTTTACAATCTGCAAAATCAAATCTTGTCCGGCAGTTAGACAAGTAACCAAAAAATTCTTTGATTTTCCGTCAGGCATAAGCACAACAGCAATGCCGACAAAAACAGCGAGAAACACAATTTGAATCGTATTGCCCTCAGCAAGGCAGCCCAAGAAATTTTTCGGCAGCCATTCGATAAACATATTAACCGTAATTTCTGTTGCCTTAAACTCGGCTGCCTGCAGTTCGATTCCCAATCCCGGCTTAAAAAAGAGACCTGCTGCAATCCCTAAAAACGTGCCGATAAGCATGGAGATAATAAACCAGCCGATGATTTTGCTTCCCCAGCTCTTCATGCGCGTCGCATCGCCGATATTAGCAAAAGAAGATGCGATAGAAAAGAATACCAATACGGGAACAATCATTCCCAATAACCGTGTAAAAATAGTACCCAAGGGCTGCAAAACAACAGCTTGATCCCCCAAAACAAAGGATAATACGACACCAGCAGCGGCGGCCCCTAACAGACAAAGGGCAAAATGCCGGTTCATATACGAGAAAATACTGCCCATGATTAACCCCTCCTCACTGATTCACAAAATCGGCTGAACCGCCTCATAGCTTCAGTTAATTCATCTTCACTGCAAGTATAAGCCATGCGTATATGGCCTTCACCGCATACACCGAAGGCACTGCCGGGAATGCACACGACGCGTTCTTCTTCAAGCAGGCGGCTGCAGAATTCATAGCTCGTCATGCCATAGGTGCTAATGTCGGGAAAGACGTAAAAAGCGCCTTGAGGCACACAATAGGAAATCTCAGGAATTGCATCTAACGCTGCCAGAATTATCTTTCTGCGGCGAACAAATTCATCTCGGATAGTTTCAGCAAAATCCGGATGTTTCAATGCATACACTGCCGCCGCCTGGGCTGCAGAGTTAGCACAGGCACTGATATTTTCCTGGGCCTGCGTCATTTTTTTTATAATATCGGCAGGACCTGCGGCATACCCCAGACGCCATCCAGTCATTGCAAACGCTTTCGACAAACTATTGATGACAACAGTTCGCTCCTTCATATCCGGCAACATACTGATGGATAAAAACGCGTCTTCATAACAAATAGTGTTGTACACTTCGTCAGATACTACCAGCAAATCATATTTCTTCGCAATGTCTGCTATAGCCATTAATTCTGCAGGAGGAATCACACAGCCCGTAGGATTATTCGGAGAATTGAGCATTAACAGCTTCGTCTTTGCTGTAATCCGCTTTTCTATTTCTGCAGCTTTCAGTACAAAGCACTCTTTGGACCGAACAGGTACCGGCACAGGCGCACCGCCGAAAAACTGTATTTGGCTGACATAATTAAGCCACTGCGGATCTTGAACCAATACCTCATCGCCTTCATTCACGACAACGGAAAGAAATAATGACAAAGCCCCCATACCGCCTGGCGTAATGATAATTTCTGATACAGGGTCATACTGCAGAGTTTTGATACTGCTGTGCGCCGCCACGGCCTGCCGGCATTCCAGCGTTCCGGCATTCGGCGTATAGTGAGTTTTGCCTTCTTTTAACGCCTGAGCCGCAGCCTCACAAATTTTGGCAGGTGTATTTAAATCGGGCTCGCCAATTCCCATGTTGATAATATCATCCATTCCTGCCGATTTATCAAACATAGCGCGAATGGCTCCCTGATGCAGTTGCTTAGCCCTCTCGCTCAAATAGTCCATACTCATGCCTCCTCAATAAATAATCTGTATCTGTTAATTAAATTTTATGCCAAAAAACAAATATTCTTCAATTATTGGGTATTGTTCGGTATAATAAAAATACCTATTGCTATTTATATATTATTTCAAAACATATTCACGTTATTTGGTGAAGATTCATCACTGGCATTTCAAATTCTCTATATGCAACCAAAACATATTATATTTTTCTATAAATTAAAGAGGTGATATTTGTTGAAACTAACAGTTGCCGAAATATTAAGCTATCCCGAATATTCCGGTTTTAAGCTCATCGCCGGAGCCGGAGGCATTTCTAATGAAATAAATTCCTGCGGAATTTTGGACTATGAATACGATCAGCGTCTAAAAAATAAATATACGAAGCTCAGCTTTATTCCCAACCAGATGATTTTAACCAGTCTGCAATACGCAAAAGACGATCCCGGCAGCTTAATTGATACGATCCGTTTATTGCAGCGGCGCAAATGCAGCTGCCTGGTCATAAAAAACGTATACAGCCTGCCCATTTCAGCCCACGCCCTGCGATTTGCCGACTCGACCAATTTTCCAGTCATCCTCATCAAAAATACGGAACAATACTTTGAAAAAATTATCATCAATACGTACAAACGACTTCAAAGCTTATATGATTTCGACAAATTTGAAAATATCGTGTCTCATATATTGACCTATCCCGAACACGATTCTAAACAAAAAGAATGGCAGACAGAAATTAATCCCTGCCTGCAGCCGGATATCCTTTGCCTGTACTTTCGCTCGGAAAAGAGCGTGTCGACGTCGGAATATATGGAAATGGAACAGGCTGCGAAAACAGCCGGGCTATTGACGTCGTATAACTCGCTGCTGCGTTATAAAAACGGCCTTCTCTACATCTATTCGTCTCATAATTTTAAAAACGCCAAAGCGGAAGACCTGGCAGACCAATTAGTATCGGGGCCGCTTCATGATTTTACGGAAAAATACAGTATAGGCGTCAGCTCGATTCATTATAAGGAACGTAAAATCAAATTATGCATACAAGAAGCTATTTACAGCAGCTACTTCCACTTGTTTCCGGAAAAACCGTATCAAACCTATGAAACCTTAGGAATCAACAGTATTTTGCTTCCTTATTGCAAGGAACCGGCTATGCAGCGCTTCGCTTCGTCCATTCTGACGCCGCTCCGGGATTACGATTCCGAAAATCATACGATGCTGTTAAAAACGGCGGAATCCTTTATCCAGCATAACGGAAATATATCTCAAACAGCCTCCGCCCTAAACCAGCATGCTAATACGATTCGCTATCGTCTAAATCAAATCAGCAACCTGATCCACTGCAGCATTTTGTCTCCCGAAGGATACGAACAAGTTTCAATAGCCTTAAAAATAGAAGCTTGCTGCTGCGTAGAATTATAAAAAAATACCGCATGTTCCCGTGCTACGCTTGGGAACATGCGGTATTTGCATATATCAGCGGATTATCTGAATGGCCTGCCGCGCCATGACGGCGTAGCCTTTTTCATTGGGGTGAACGCCGTCGGCGTACAGATTCGTCTGGCCTTCTTGTTCTGCCTGCAGCATTGCGCCGTAAAAGTCGACGGCAGTGAAATGGTATTGTTCGGCCAGCTGCAGCAGCCATTGGCGGTGGCTGCGCAGGGCTTCGTTATGACGGGCTACGTCATGTCTTCCCTGCCAGCCGAATAGGGCGCTTTCCGCCTTGGTCAGGATGGGCACGCCGATGTACGCGGCTTTTTTCTCATCCTGAAAGAGACGGGCTATGGCTTCCAGGTTTTGTCTCACCTGGTCCGGAGAAATATCCATGAGAATATCATTGGAGCCGCCCATAAAGAAAAATGCGTCGAACGAGGCCAGCTTCATGCACCGGGCCCGGTACAGCATGCCGCCTGTCGTATCGCCGCACAGGCCTTCGTTGCAGACGGAAATTCCCTTTTCCTTCGCCAGCCTTGTCGTCCAGCGGTACTCGCAGGCGACGTCGTAGCCGTAGGTCAAGCTGTCGCCCAAACATAACAACTTCATAGCCTCTTCCTTTCTCAGAGCTTCATCTGCCGCAGCGAATCGACAGCTGCTTCCGTCGAAACCCAGGGAACGGGGAAGGTACATCCTGCCTTTTCCAAATCGAGCTGGCAGGCGAATACCTGGGGAATAGCCGATTTATATACGTCGTGGTCGTACATGTAGCGCAGCGTCGTTTCTACGTCGGCGTCGCAGACGATTTTCCCCTTGTCGAGGAGCACCAGCCGGTTGGCGTACGGCAGGGCCGCTTCCAGGGAATGCTCGATGACCACGATGGTGTGGCCGTATTTGACGTTGAGTTCGTGGATGAGCTCGTAAAAGGCGTGGGTTCCTTCCGGGTCGAGGGCCGACGTCGGTTCGTCGAACACGAGAATATCCGGATTGGTCGCCAATACGCCGGCAATGACCAGGCGCTGGCGCTGGCCGCCGGACAAATTGCTGAGCGGGCGCAGGCGGTACGGCGTCATGCCGACCTTTTCCAGGGTTTCCGTAATGGCCGCTTCGATTTTTTCCGGCGCGACGCCTTTATTTTCCAGGCTGAAGGCGATTTCTTCTTCTACAGTCATGGCGACGAGCTGGCTGTCGTAGTCGTCGAGCATCGCGCCGACGCGGCCGGCCAGATCGGAAATCGTCGTCTGGGTCGTAGCCTTGCCGTCGACGTATACCATGCCCTTCATGACGCCGCCGAAGTAATGGGGAATAGCGCCGGTCATGGCCATGCACAGAGAGCTCTTGCCGCTGCCGCTCTCGCCAGTCACGACGAGGAAGTCGCCCTTGTGCAGCACCATGGAAACGTCGTCCAGAACGGGCTGCTTCCGCTTATTGTAGATGTACGTCAGGTGCTCGATGGAAATGAGCCCCTCCTGAGAAGGCTTCAGGTCGTACATGCTGTGGTCCGAAGCCACCTCCTGCTCTTCCAGCGAATCGAGGATGCCCCGGGCCACGAACAGCCGCAGGGCCGGAAAATACATGACCGGCGTGACGACGGCGTTCAAGAGGCCGATGACCACGACCAAGGGCAGCATGCCGGCGAAGTAGACGCTGTTTGGCAGGCCCATGACGATCTTCAAAATGGTGACGAAGATGCCGCCGCTCATGCAGGTCGCGGCAAAGCCGGTCAGCACGGGAAGGCACGAGTGGCCTTTGATTTTTATAAACGACAGATTCTTGACGATAAATGTACAGGTCAGGGCGCCCATGGGCTCGCTGATGAGGTTGCCGTAGGGAAAGCCCGATTTCGACGTCAGCACGTTGACCAAGGCGGCGACGAGGCCGATGCCCACGGCCTGGCGGTACGAAGGCTTGGTCAGGCAGATGGCAACGCAGTACGTGGCGATCGTCCAGTTCGGCGTAATGCCGCCGACGCTGGGCGATACGAGATGAAGTATCGTGCCGATAGCCAGCATGAGCGTCGTAATGGTAATCCAGCGGAACTGTCCGCCTTGGCGGTGGTGAAATTCCAACGCGGCAATATCTTCTACTTGTTTCATACCTGTTCCTCCTTATACCAATCCATGGAGCCGCATGTACACGACGAAGCAGCTGACCGCTGCCATGACGGCCATGACGGCGTAATCTCTTCCCTTAGGCCGGACGTTGCTCATAAAGCTGTGCTCGCTGCTGCCGAAGCCGCGCAGCTCCAGGCTTAAAGCCATCGTTTCCGACCGTCCCAGGGATTTGAGCATGAGCGGCTGGATGACGCTCATATAATGGATCATCTTCTTGACGACGTTGCCCTTCGTAGACAGGCCGCGGCAGGCCTGAGCCTCCTGAACAGCCTTGCTTTCGGCGATGAAATCGGGGACGAAGCGCAGGGCCGCCGTAAACATAAAGGCGTATTCATAGGGAATCTTTACCTGCTTTACCAAGGCCGCCGTCAAATCCTGCAGCCGCGTCGTCGTCAGCAAGATGATGAATACGACGGTCATGGCCATCATGCGCAGGCCTGTGATGTACGCCGATTCGAGGGAACCGCCGCCGACGAGCTGGACCAGCCCGAGAAAGACGGCAAAGACGGCCAGGCTGCACACGGCCTTGATATTGCGGCTCAGGCTGCCGCACATCGCCAGCAGCAACAGCTCCGCCGCCACGAGGACGACGAGGGGGGCCGTCGTGTTGATGACCAAGGCCCAAAAGGAAAAGGCAAAGGTGCCAATCAATTTCGTAATCGGTACAAATCGCTTCATCATCGGTTCCCTCCTATACGCCGCAGCATTTCTTCCGTAAATTCCTTCATCGACCGGCAGTATTTCATGCCCGGCACGGCCATGGACAGGGCCACCGACTCGGGGCGGCTCAAACCCAAATCGTACAGGTCTTCGCGCTGCGTAAACAGCTCCTGCGGCGTGCCGTCGAAGGCCTTCGTATGATTGCCGATGACGATAACCCGCTGGCAGTATTGGGCGAATATATCCATATCATGAGAAATGATAAGGATGGTCATGCCCTTTTTATTCAAGTCGGTCAGCAGCTCCATGAGCATTTTCTTATCGGCGCTGTCCTGCCCGCTCGTCGGTTCGTCCAAGATGATGCAGCTCGTATGCATGGCAATGGCCGAAGCGATGGCTACGCGCTGCTTTTCGCCACGGTTGAGGTTCGGCGGGTAAGCCTTGGCCAAATGGGACAGGCCCGTCATGGCCAACGCCTCGGCGACAGCCGCAGCCGTCTCGTCCCGGCTCATGCCCAGCTGCTGCGGGCCGTAGGCCACTTCGTCCTCGACGGTCGAACGGAACATCTGCCGTTCGGGCCGCTGAAATACGTAGCCGATGTAGTGGCTGCGGGCCGACGCGTCGTCGTCGTTGATGACCGCGCCGTCATGAAGGATTTCTCCCGACACGGGCTTTTCCAATCCCATGAGCAGGCGCGTCACCGTCGTCTTGCCGCAGCCGTTGCGGCCGCCCAGGCCGATGAACTCGCCCGGTCCGATTCGTATATTAATATGTTCTAATACGGACACGCCGTTTCCATAATTAAAACAGACATCCTTAAACTCCAGCATTCGGTTTCCTCCTATATATGCACAAAAAAAGCCTTTCATCCCCTTATGCTCAGGGACGAAAAGCTTACGTTACTGTTTCCGCGGTGCCACCCAAATTGGCTGTCTCCAGCCCAGCTCTACATGTACGGCCTATGCGATACACGCTTCTTTGATATCGGTGGAAATACACCGGCAGGCCCTACTGATCGCCGTTCAGGCCGCATCTCCCGAATCCATTCCATATACTGATCTGGGCCGAACTCCCACTGCCATCGGCTCGCTGCTCCTGTCGCTGCATATGTACTCGTTTCGTTCATAGACTCAATTTATAAAATTAATATAAGTATACCTGAAATTCGCCTCTTGTCAATACCACAGCCGTGCACCACCGGATATTATCGGCCTGGATAATAGTTTATGACGAGAAAGCGGAGTAATTTCTTTTTCGGATTGCCGTATATATGCCGGATCGAAGGATCAAACAGAACAGCGTCGCCGGCTTCAATGAGATAGGTCTGTTCTCCTGCCTGCAGTTCCAGTTCCCCGTCTATGACATATATGTATTCCTGCGACGAATCTACATGACCGATGGACTCATTTGAAGAATTGCCGTCCAGCTCACAGTAAAACATTTCAAAATTGCGGGTCGGTGTAGTTTTAAAATAGCTGTAAATACGATAGTGCCCCTGTTCGCCGTCCAGCATCGGCGCGTCGTCCCGTCTGATGATCGTCGTGTCAGAATCCACCTCAGCCATCAGCTGCGTATACGGCACGTTCAGCCCTTTAGCCAGCTTCCACAGCGTATTAATCGTCGGATTACTGCCGCCTTTTTCTATTTCCGATACCATCGCCTTGCTGACGCCGGCAGCTTTCGCCAACTGGCCTTGCGTCAAATTCCGCTCCTGGCGCAATTTCTTTAAATTCCATGCAATTATATACCCCAGTTCCATAAGCTTCTCCTCTGTTGACAAATATACTGTACAAACCGTAAAATATATTTATCAACATACTGATACATTGGTCTATGTTAATCATATCGTATCCATTCGCATCACGCAAGAAAAGGAGTTGATTTTTCATGAAACGAAAGGCCTTTCAGGCCGCTCTGCCCTATACGCTGCCGATTTTTATAGGCTTTCTTTTTATCGGCCTGTCTTATGGATTTCTCATGACCAGCAAGGGCTTTTCCGTTTTCTATCCGATAGCCATGAGCATCGTCATCTATGCCGGCGCAATGCAGTTTGTCGCCGTGTCGCTCCTGCTGTCCACATTTTCCCCGCTGTATGCCCTGCTTCTGACCATTATGGTCAACGCCCGCCATCTGTTTTACGGCATTGCCATGCTGGAAAAATACAGCGGCGCAGGATGGAAAAAATGGTATCTTATTTTCGGCATGTGCGACGAAACCTTTTCTATCAACTGTACTGTTGAACCGCCGGCCGATGTCGATACGGATTGGTTCCGCTTCTTCGTCACCGGCCTCAATCATCTGTACTGGATTGCCAGCACGGCCTTAGGCGCTTTTCTGGGAGCCTATGTCCATTTCGACACGACGGGCATCGAATTCGTCATGACCGCCCTCTTCGTCGTCTTATTCCTTGGCCAATGGGAACGCAGAGAAGCGCGGCGCTCTGCTATCACCGGCCTGGGCTGCGCCCTGCTGGCTTTGATCCTATTCGGCAGCAGCCAGTTCATCATTCCGTCGATGATACTGATTACCGTGAGCCTGCTGTGGAAAAAGAAATTCTATATGCCTAAGGAGGAACAGCTATGACCATGACGCCTTTTGAAATGCTGGCAACCATCGGCGCCGTCGCCTTGGGAACCATGATAACCAGATTTCTTCCCTTTGCAGTCTTCTCCAAGGGAAATCCGCCGGCCTTTATCGCCTACTTAGGCCGCGTACTGCCGCCGGCAGCCATCGGTCTTCTCGTCATCTACTGCCTGAAGGACGCCGTGTTTGCATCCTATCACGGCCTGCCGGAGCTCGTCGCTATTGCCCTGGTAGTCTTCCTGCACAAATGGCGCGGCAGCATGTTTCTCAGCATCGGCGGCGGCACGGCCTTTTACATGTTTCTCGTCCAGGCAGTCTTTCGCTGAAGCAGGAGTCCACGGCCCTTGCTCCGACGTAAAGCTAGGTTATGAAATGAAAAAGGGCTTGTGCGCCACCATTTAGTCCATCCGCTTATGGCAAGGACTTCTTCGCAGCGAATATAAAACTAACTGCCTCCTTATACGACGTACTGCCAATACAGGTCATATTTCCTATAGGTTTTATGGCCTGTATTGTGATATAATGGGTGCTATGAATATTGCAAAAAGCAGTTTGAAAAGGTTAGAAAGGAGCTTTGATACATGAACGCAGTATTCGTAGACTTTGAAATGAACCCTATCGGACGGAGCCAGAAGGAAGCGCGCCGCATCTGCAAGGGAGAAATCATCGAAATAGGCGCCGTCAAGATCAATGAGGACGGCGAAGAAATAGGGTCGTATAAAGAATATGTCCGGCCGGAATACGCCACGGAAATGAACGCCACTTGTCAGGAGCTGACGGGCATCACCATGGAAATGCTCGCCGATGCGCCCCATTTCAGCCAGGCCTTCGCCCATTTTCTCAGCTGGTGCCGCGACTCGAACGGCAACGACTACGAAATGTACGCCTGGAGCGAAAACGACTGGCGGCAGCTGACCTGCGAAATGCGGCTGAAAAAGCTGGACATGGCCGACGAGGACATCCGCTGGATGCTCGACCACTGGCAGAACTTCCAGCAGATTTACTGTAACCTGCTGGGACTGGACAACGTCATTTCCCTGGATAAGGCTGTCAGCACCCTGGGAGAAACCTTCGACGGCCAGATGCACGACGCCCTGTGGGACGCCCGCAACACGTCGAAGCTGTACGTCCTGTCCAAGAAGAAGGACGAGTTCCGCGACATCATGCAGCCGATTATCGACGCGACAAAACCGGCGGAACCGCTGACCTTCTCCCTGGCCGACGCCTTCCGCGCCGCCATCCGAAAATAATCACTGCAGAAAGAAAGGGATTTTATTTGGGCGAAGCAAGCTCTCGCATTCTCTATATTTTTCTCGATATCGTTCTGCCTCTGGCCGTAGGCTACGCCTTGAAGCAACGGCGGCTCATGTCTCCGGCACAGTGCAATTTTCTCATCCGCTTCAACATCATCTGTGTCATGTCCGTCCTGGCCCTGCTCAGCATGTGGGTCCTGCCGCTGAAGCCCGACCTGTTGTCGCTGCCCTTCTTCGCGTTTTTCAACGCCTTCTTTCCGTTGGCTATTATCTTCCTGCTCCACCGGCAGCGGAGGTTTACCGATAAGATAGACAAGGGCAGCTATCTCATTTCAGCCATGCCGTCCAATGCGGCTTCGTTAGGCGGATTATGCGGCTACTTGCTGTACGGTGAAATTGCCTTCGCCTATGCACAGCTCTTGGGAGTATTCCAAAATTTGGTCATGTTCTTCGTCCTCTTCCCCATGGCTTACTATTACCACAACAGCGGCCAATCGGCGAATATTCCGGCATTCCTCAAGTCCAACTGGAAAAACATCTTCATTAACTGGAATCAGTTGTCCATCGTCGTCATCATCGCCGGCATCCTGCTGTACATCTCCGGCGTGCCGAGGCCGGCTGTGCTGGGACAATTTTTCCAAGGATTAGTTCATGTCAATGCCTGGGCAGCCCTTCTCCCCATCGGTTACCTCATCGATTTTTCCCATCTCAAGGTATATTGCAAGCCGACTCTCGACCTCATCCCCATCAAGATGATTTTGACACCGGCCGTATCATATATACTGGCCGTACAGTTTACATCCGACCCGGTGCTGCTGGGCGCGCTGTTCATCATGATGGCCACGCCCTGCGCCATCAACGCCTTGATAACAACTCGTCTGTACGATTTAAACGTCAACCTGTCCATGGCTCCGTTCATCACAACGACGATTTTGTATATTCTCATCTTATACCCGGCCTTTTACCTCCTCGTGTCTTTGGGGTATCTGCCATTTAAATAAAAAGCGTATCCGCGCCGATGGGCCGGATACGCTTTTTTGCTTATGACGAGAACGAAACGATGTAGGTTACTTTTCCTCCAGCACGGCGCTGCCGATGACGACCCGCAGGATTTCATTAGTCCCTTCGCCGATTTCCATGAGCTTGTTGTCGCGCAGAAGACGTTCTACATTGTATTCCTTGCTGTAGCCGTTGCCGCCCAGGATCTGAATCGCGTCGAGACAGATCTGCGTCGCGTGAGTAGAAGCCAGCAGCTTGGCTTCAGCCGCCAATTTCGAGCAGCGCGCTCCCGTAGCCTTTAAGGCCGCCGCATCGTAGAGCATCAGGTTCATGGCATCGATATACATGGACATATTCGCCAGCTTAAAGGAAACGCCCTGGAACTTGGCGATAGGCTTGCCAAAGGCCACGCGCTGCAGGGAATATTCCTTGGCAATCTGCATGGCGTGCTCGGCAATGCCCGCAGAAATAGCCGCGCAGCTGATGCGGCCGCCGTCCAGCCCTTCCATGGCGTAGACGAAGCCCTTGCCTTCTTCGCCGAGGAGGGCGCCGGCAGGCAGCTTCATGTCATCAAAGGTAAGGCCGTGCGTATCGGAGCTGCGCATGCCCATCTTGTCCTCTTCCTTATCGACAATCAATCCCGGCGTGCCAGCATCGACCAGAAACGCCGAAATGCCCTTGGCGCCCTTTTCCGGGTCTGTAATAGCCATGACGACGTAGTAGTCGGCAATGCCGGCGTTGGTAATCCAGGCCTTGGAGCCCTTGACGACGTACGAGCCGTCGGCCTGCTTTTTAGCCCGTGTCCGCATACCCGCCGCGTCGGAGCCCGAATCAGGTTCCGTCAGGGCAAAGGCGAATAATTTCCCGTCGGCGACAGCCGTCAAGTATTTCTCTTTCTGCTCGTCGCTGCCGTGGAGGCGAATCATATCGGCGCAGACCCAGCTGATTTCCATGGACATGGCAAATCCGGCGTCGGCCCGGGCCAATTCGTGCGTAATGACGGCGCATTCCACGTCGCCCAATCCGGCTCCGCCATAGGCCTCGGGAATCGGCGTCGCATGCAGTCCCGTCGCGATGTATTTCTTATACAATTCCGGGTTCCACCCCGTTTCGTCCATCTGCCGGCTCAGCGGCGCGACTTCCTTTTGGGCAAAGGAGCGAACCAAATCCCGTACGGCTAATTGCTCTTCCGTAAAGTTGTATCCCATACCAAGACCCCCTTTTATTAAATCGAGTATATTTTTAATTATACCAAAATATTTCAAATAAAATCCATATTTTCCCTTAACTTCGCATCTATCATCAAAAAAATAAAAAGCCCCTGCCGCGAGAGATGGAGAGTCCATAACTCGCAGCAGGAGCCTTCATGCAGCGTAAAGGAAATACTATCCTCTTACCGTTTATTGCTGTAACGCCAAATCTTCATGTCGTCGGCCGCTTTAATCAGATCTTCGCGGAAATCGGGGTGAGCAATGCTGATCAGCTTTTCGGCACGTTCCCATGTAGACGAGCCCATGAGGTTGACCATGCCGTATTCCGTCGCTACCCAGTTGACCTGAGAGCGCGGGTCCGTGACAATCGTGCCGGGCAGGAGCGTCGGTTTGATGCGCGATTCGTCTTTGCCCGTCTTCTTATTGTGGAAGGTCGAGCGCAGGGCGATGATGCTCTTGCCGCCGCGGGAACGATATGCGCCGTCAGTGAAGTCCAGCTGTCCGCCGCTGCCGCTGATGTGATGCGTGCCCGACGATTCGGAGGAAATCTGGCCGAACAGGTCGATGTCCACACAATTGTTGATGGAAATGAAGTTGTCGAGCTGTGCGATGACGAAGGGATCGTTTACATAGTCGACGGGATATGCGGCGAGGAACGGGTTATCGTCGATCCAGTCGTACATATCCTGCGAGCCGAGGGCGAAGGCCCAGGAAGCCTTGTCGCGGTCTACGGCCTTCAATTTATTCGTCAGGCGGCCTTCCTTATACATCAGGTAGAAGGCGTCGACAAGCATTTCCGTATGCATGCCCAAGTCCTTCAAGTCCGATTCAGCGATCATAGCGCCTACCGTATTCGGCAAGCCGCCGACGCCGAGCTGCAAGGTCGCGCCATTCGGGATTTCTTTCACAATCATTTCAGCGATCTTCGTATCGATTTCGTCGCCCGTTTTAAAGGGAATAGTCGGCATGGGGATACTGCCGGCTTCGACGATGGCTGCTACGTCGGAAATATGGATTTGTTCACCGCGTCCGCCGAGCGCACGGGGCATCGCTTCGTTGACTTCTACGATGACCTTTTTCGCTTTTTTCGTAATGGCTTCGTTGGCGGAAATGTTCAGGCCGAAGTTAAAGAAGCCGTGTTTATCCATCGGAGCGACCGTAATCATCGCTACGTCTACGTCGAGGATGTCGCGGTACATCGACGGTTCGTTGCGGTAGCACATGGGGATGAAGTTCATCAGCCCCTGGGCGCACAGCTTGCGGTCATAGCCGCTCATATGCCAGTTCATAGCCGTGAAGGTTTCACGGTTGGGGTCGACTTCTACGACAGCACGAGGCGCAAAGGTAAAGGACATACGTACCTTGACGTCCTTTAATTCTTCCTTACGGCCGGCCAGTGCCTTGTCCAGCAAAATAGGCTGAGACGTAGCCATTCCATAATCTACCCAATCACCTGATTTAACGAGTTTTACTGCTTCTTCCGGCGTCGTCAGCTTCTGCCGGTACATATCTGCCCACTGGGACATTGTACTCACCATACCTTTCTAAGTGCCTGCTAATAAGTTCTGTATTTCACATAATAATTATAAAACGTTTAACGGTTTTATACAAGAAATTTTTTCAACTTTTCAATATATAAATCGCATAGCTTGGGTATCGAACTATTAGAAAGGCCCTTGCGCACAGCTGCGCGCAAGGGCCCGTGAGGAGGGATTTATTCTTTTTTCGCTTCCTGCGCCTTGGCAATGATTTCGTCCATCAGCTTTTTAGGAACTTCTTCATAGGCGAAGAATTCCATGTTGAACGTACCCTTGCCCTGCGTCATGGAGCGAAGAACCGTGACGTAGCCTTTCATTTCCGACAGGGGAACCTGCGCCTTGACGACGATGATGCCCTTGCGGTTGCGGTGATGTTCCATCCCGAGGATGCGGCCGCGGCGGCTGCTGAAGTCGCCCATGATATCGCCCATGTATTCTTCCGGAACGACGACATCTACGTTGTAGACCGGCTCCAGCAATACCGGATTGGCTTCGGGAACGCCTTTTTTCAGCGCCAGAGCTGCCGCTACCTTAAAGGCCATTTCCGACGAGTCGACAGAATGATACGAGCCGTCTTTCAGGGTGACCTTGATGTTGATCATGGGGTAGCCGGCGATGAGGCCTTTTTCCAGCGTTTCCTTTACGCCCTTTTCAACAGCCGGAATGTATTGCTTCGGTACGGCGCCGCCGAAGATGTCGTCGACAAATTCGAAGGGTTCGCCGTTCGTCAGGGGTTCGATATCCAAGATGACGTGGCCGTACTGTCCGTGGCCGCCGCTCTGTTTCTTATGCTTGCCTTCGGCCGTAGCCTTGCCTTTAATCGTTTCGCGGTACGGAATATAGACGTCCTGGAGCACGCCTTTGATACCGTATTTCCGTTCCATCTTGGTCATGATATGGTCGAGGTGGACGTCGCCCATGCAGCGGACGATGAGCTGCTTGCCTTCTACGCTCTTTTCGACCTTGCAGGTCGGGTCTTCTTCGCTGATGCGCAGCAGGGCGTTCATCAGCTTTTCTTCGTCGCCCTTCTTTTCCGGAACCATCGCTACCGTATGGAGCGGATTGGGGAAACGGACCTGATCGTATACGACAGGCGATTCGGGCAACGCAAATGTATCGCCAGTACGGGCGTACTGCAGCTTCGGCAATACGACGATATCACCGGCGACGGCTTCCGGGACGGGAATCTGTTCCTTGCCGACCAGGGTAAAGAGCTTGCCTAATTTTTCATCCTTGTCCTGCGTCGCGTTGTACAGCTTGTCGCCTTCCTTGAGGGTGCCGGAGAAGACGCGGACGTAGCTCAGCTTGCCGGCAAAGGGATCGATGAGCGTCTTGAATACGAAGCCCGTAAAGGGTTTGTTCGGATAGACGACGACGGGTTCGCCCGTCTTCTTATCTTCGCCCATCATGACCTTCTGCGAAGCAGCCGGCATGTAAGTAATAATGCGGCGGAGCAGTTCAGCCGTGCCGATGTGGGAGTTGGCGCTGCCGCACATAACCGGGCAGACCCGGCCGGTCAGCATGCCCTGGCGAAGGCCCTTGCGCAGTTCTTCCAGCGTAAGCTCTTCGCCTTCGAGGTATTTTTCCAGCAGTTCGTCGTCGCCTTCAGCGGCGGCTTCCATGCACATTTCCCGTACTTCGCGGGCTTTCGGCATATATTCGGGCGGAACCTTGATTTCTTCGCATTTTCCGTCTTTCCATTCCCAGGCTACCATCTTGCACACGTCAATGATGCCGCGGAAATCCTTGCCTTCGCCGATGGGGATCTGCAGGGGCATGATGGATTTGCCGAAGACGGCGCGCATCTTTTCCAGGCAGCCGAAGAAGTCGGCGTGTTCCACGTCCATCTTATTGACATAGAACATGCGGGGCAGCTTCAATTCTACGCCGTAGTCCCAGGCCCGTTCCGTATCCATTTCCACGCCCGATTCAGCCGATACGACGAGCAGGATGCCGTCGCAGGCCCGCAGGGCAGCCCGCACTTCGCCGCAGAATTCCGAATAGCCCGGCGTGTCGATGAAGTTCATCTTATAGCCTTCCCATTCGCAGGGAGCTATACCAAGCTGAATCGTAACGTTGCGCTTAATTTCTTCCGGTTCAAAGTCCATGATGTGCTTGTTGTCCTTGCCTACGCCGACGGCGTCGACAGCGCCGCAGGCCAGGAGCAACGATTCGACGACGGCCGTCTTGCCGGCGCCGTCATGGGAGAGCACAGCTACGTTGCGAATTTGTTCACTGGTATATTCTTTCATAAATAAATCGCCTCCTATGAATCACGTTACTTATAGGATTCGTGACATAGAGGCGATTTTCCTTTTTTATATTATAATTTTTTCTAACTTATTTGCGAAATTCGCAAGACTATTTTTTCTCCATCGCCCGGCACACCAGAGACGCCATGAGTTCCGCGCCGATGGGCAGGCAGTCTTCATCTACGGCGAAATGCGAATTATGCAGGGGATATACCGTATCGCCGGCATTCGTCGCGCCGAGCCAGAAGAAGGCGCCGTCGCAGGCCTGCAAGTAACCGGAAAAATCTTCTGCCGTCATGGCCGGCTCCTGCACGTCGGCCAGGGCATCCCGGCCAAAGCAGTCCGCCGCGACGGACGCGACGAAATCAGCCTGCTGCGGCGAATTGACGACGGCGGCGTAGCCCCGCTCATAATGCAGCTCGCTCGCCGTGCCGTACATCGTATCCAGTCCCCGCAGCATGTTGCCCAGCTGCGCTTCGACCATATCCTGCGCTTCCGTATGATAGGTCCGGCACGTCCCCTCCAGCTCCACTTCGCCGGCAACGATATTGTAGCGCGTGCCGCCGCTGATGCGGCCGAAGGTCAGCACTGCCGGATACAGCGGGTTGATCTGCCGGCTGATAATGTCCTGGGCCGCCGTGATAAACTGCCCTGCTGCGACGATTGCGTCGACGCCCTTGTGAGGCATGGCCGCATGACTGGATTTCCCCCGGATGACGATGCGGATATGGTCTGAGGCAGCCATCATCGGCCCGGCTTTGACGCCGATCGTTCCCGTCGGCAGCGTCGGCCATACGTGAAGACCGTACACGGCGTCGACGCCGTCGAGCACGCCAGCTTCGACCAGGCCCTTTGCGCCGCCGCGAGGCGATTTTTCCTCCGCCGGCTGGCAGATAAACAATACCGTCCCGGCCAGCTCGTCCTTCAATTCGCTGAGAACCTTCGCCGCCCCCAGCAAGATTGCCATATGGCCGTCATGGCCGCAGGCATGCATCTTCCCCTCCCATTGGGACGCAAAAGGCAGGCCTGTTTGTTCCGTAATGGATAAGGCGTCCATATCGGCCCGCAAGGCGATTGTCGGCCCCGGCTGCTTCCCGGTCAGCGTGCCGACAACGGCATAACCGCCGGCGACGCCTTCCTGTACGTCCACGCCGAAGCTGCGCAGCGTCTTCGCCATATAGGCCGCCGTACGTTCCTCTTCATTGGAAATTTCCGGATATTCGTGAAGCCTCCGGCGCGCACGGCGCATATCTTCCGTATATTTTTTGACTAATTTCTTGATTTTATTCTGGTCCATCATGGCGATTCCCCCTCGTAACCCAAACTCCCCCTGCCGGAACGCGTCGTATGGCGTGTCCAGGCATTCATAAATTGTGTTTTATTATACTATAAAATGTGTAAAAATACAAAGAAAATTTTCTTCATTTCCGCAACTCTATCCATATACGCCGGCCGGTCTTTCCATTTATGGCGATACGGATTATAATTTAAGATGACATTTTATCTCAAAGGAGGATACACATGAAAGCATTTGATATGGAACAAAGCGCATGGGCCCGTTTTTCCTCGGAAGAGCGGCGTCACATGGAAGAATACAGCGCGGCGTACCGCCGTTTTCTGGACACGGCCAGGACGGAACGGCTCGCCGCCAGAGAAATCATCCGCCAGGCTGAAGACGCAGGCTTTAAACCCTTGTCGGAATACACAGCCCTGAAGGCCGGCGACAAAGTATATTGGAATCAGAAAGGCAAGTCGGTCATCCTCGCCGTCATCGGCTCCGAACCGCTGGAACAGGGTATGAAAATCGTCGGCTCCCACATCGACTGCCCCCGCCTGGACTTGAAGGCCATGCCTGTCGTAGAAAAAAATAAAATCGTCTACTTCAAAACGCACTACTACGGCGGCGTCCTGAAATACCAGTGGGTCTGCATGCCCCTGTCCCTTGTCGGCGTCGTCTACACCGCCGACGGCCGTCAAATCGACATTTCCATCGGCGAAGACCCGGACGATCCCGTATTTTTCATCAACGACCTCCTGCCGCACCTCGGCAAGGACCAGGCCGCCAAAAAGCTGAGCGAAGCCATTACGGGCGAAATGCTCATGCCTCTCGTCGGCACGTACAGCGAAGAAGAAAAGACGAAGCCTCAGATTCTGGAATTGCTGCAGAAAAAATACGGCATTACGGAAGAAGACTTCACCAGCGCGGAACTGGAAATCATCCCGGCCCAGAAGAGCCGCGAAGTCGGCTTAGACCGGTCGCTCCTCATGTCCCACGGCCACGACGACCGCGTATGCTCCTACGGTAACCTGGAGGCGATCCTCAGCGCTGCTCCCGGCGCGAAGACTCAGGTCGCTCTCTTTGCCGATAAAGAAGAAATCGGCTCCGTCGGCAATACGGGCGTCCACTCGTCGTACTTCCTCGACTTTACGGCGGAAATGCTGGCCCTGCATGGCCGCACGGAAGAACTATACCTGCGCCGGGCCCTGCGCGGCAGCGAAGTCCTGTCGGCCGACGTAGCGGCGGCCTTCGACCCGATCTTCCCCGAAGCCTACGAAGAAGCCAACTCGGCCAAATTAGGCTACGGCATCTGCCTGTGCAAATACACGGGCGCCCGCGGCAAGGCCGGCAGCAACGACGCCAACGCCGAATTCCTGGCCAAGGTGCGCCGCATATTCAACGACGCCAACGTCCCCTGGCAGGTCGGCGAGCTGGGCAAGGTCGACCAGGGCGGCGGCGGCACCATCGCCTATATCATGGCCAACTGGGGCTGCGACGTCGTCGACTGCGGCGTCGCCATGCACAGCATGCACGCTCCGCTGGAAATCGTAGCCAAAGCCGACGCCTACTGCGCCTATTTAGCCTACAAAGCCTTCTTTGAAAGCAAGTAACTCCATATAGTAAAAACGGACAAAACCTGCCGACGATCTGCAGCAGGCTTGTCCGTTTTTTTGTTGGATGTCAGATTATGATGGAAGCTGTCCGAAAACAGCGAATTCCTTATTTTACGCGCAGGCCTAAATTGGTCAGCGTCGGTTCGTCCCGTGCTACGCGCAGGATTTCATCGACGGCTCCCGTTCCCATATTGATGAGCGCTTCCTTCGTATTGGCCCCGTTATGGGGCGTACCGACGAAGTTTTTCTGCCGGAACAGCTCATGATCCTTCTGTACCGGTTCGACGACCCAGGCGTCCACGGCAGCGCTGAAAATTTCCCCCTCTGCCAAGGCCTGGCTCAAGTCGTGCTCGTTGACGATGCCGCCGCGGGAGGCGTTGATGATGATGGCGTTTTTCTTGCACATCGCCAATTCACCTGCGGAAATCATATTGCGAGTCTGGTCATTCAGAGGCACCGATACGGATACGACGTCGCAGGTCTTATAAATATCGGTCACGTCGTCCGTATAGGAAAAGCCCATGGCTTCAGTCTTTTCTCTGCCCAGGAAGGGGTCGTAGGCCAGCACGTCCATGTCGAAGCCGCCTTTGAGGCGCTTGCCGACGATGGCCCCGATATGGCCGATGCCGATGAGGCCGGCTTTTTTCCCGGAAATTTCCTGACCGCTCAGAAACATGGGCTGATTCCGTTCCAGCCCTTCCATGCAGGCTTCGTGGCTATACGTAATCTTGCGGGCGCAGTCGAGAATCAATCCGATAATCAGCTCGGCGACAGAATTGGAATTGGCCGTCGGCGTGTTGGTCACGAGAATCCCTTTCGAAGCGGCGTAGGGAATATCGATGTTGTCCGTGCCGACGCCGTGCTTGGCAATGATGCGCAGCTTCGGCATGGCGTCAATTTTTTCCTTATCCATGACATACGTCCGTACGATAACTGCTTCCGCGTCGGCAGCGTTTTGAATTGCCGGGTCGTCCCAGGTGACGACGTCTAAATATTGTTTGGCATAAGCCAGCGCTTCGTCCGAAATGGGGTCGAAGATATACGTTTTCATAGCAAGGTACCTCCTATTGGTTCTGGGCCGTTGTTTCCGGCGCGGAAACGGGCTCGATCATCGTCATAACAAGGATAAAGGTAATCAGGGAAATCGCCGCCAGGAAGACGAATACGGCGTCCCAGCTGAAGGTGTCGAGGATGACGCCGACGGCGAAGGGGGCAAAAGCGCCGCCCAGAGAGCCGGCCGTATTGACGATGGACGCGGCAAAGGGGCATTTTTCCTTCGTCGTAATCCCCATGGGATAGGCTAAAAACATAGAATAGCCAAAATTCAGGAAGATGCCGGCCATGAGGAGAATCAATCCCAATGCCGTCGGGTCTCTGGGCGCGTACAACAGGGAGTACATGAGGACGACCGTGCTGATAGCCGTAATGAGCATGTTCGGCTTACGGCGGCTTTCAAACACCTTATCCGAAACGATGCCTCCCAGCAGGTTGCCGACGACGGCTCCGACCCAGGGAGCGGCGGCTACAAGGCCGACCTTAATAATCGAAAAGTGTTTTACGTGAACTAAATACGTAGGAATCCAGGTCATAATTGTATACGTAATGCCGACGAGGAAGAAATATCCCAAGGCGCAGGCCCATACGTTCCAGGACCGCAGCACTTCCGAGTTCGTCGCCAAGGGCTTGACGATGCGCGTGCGGATAAATTTGTCAATGGCCTTGTCATAGCGGACCGCACCGGTTTCCGTCTTTTTTACTTCCTTGCCGACGGCTACGGTCGGGTCGTTGATGTATTCCAATTCGGCCTGATTGACAAACCGGCTGTCCTTCGGATTATCTTTGACGAACAGCCACCACAGGATAGCGAATAACGTACCGGGAACAGCGAAGATATAAAATACTTCGCGCCATCCGTACATCATGATAATCCAGGCGCATACCGGCGGAACGAAGGCCGGCGCGAATTTGATGGACGCCATGAACACACCCGTCGCGATGCCTTTTTCCCGGGCCGGAAACCAGCGGTTAATCGTCGTCAGCGAACCGATATTGATCGGCCCTTCAGAAAAGCCCAGCAAGGCCCGGGCAAATTTCAAATGAAGGGCCGAGTTGGCAAAGCCCATGATAAACGTCGCCAGCGACGTCAGCACAATCGACAGGGAATACAGCTTGCGCACGCCCCGTTTGCCGTACAAGTGGCCCGACGGAATCTGTACAACGGCATAGGTAATATAGAAGAAGCTGGCCATCGCGCCGATATCCGTATTGCTCATGTGAAAGCTTTCCTGAATATACGGAACGACCATGCCGATGTTGGACCGGTCGGCGCCGGCAATCATATAGATACAGAAGATCAAGGCCAGGACAAACCAGCGGAAGCCCGATTTCTTTTTAATCTGTTCGCTCATAGTGCTCATCTCCCATTACTTTGAAACGCTGATAGTATTCGCTACCTCTTCCATCAAGTCTTTCGACGGATTTTTCTGATTTATCTTCGACGTTTTGATAATCAATTCGTATACGTTGACGCCGGCAGCCGCGGCGACTTCCTTAAAAACGCCTACGAAGCTGGAATGACAGCCCGAATAGCCCAATACGAGGTCGAGGGGCTTAATCGGATTGTGGTAGCCTTCCCGTTCCATCGCCGGCATGAGCTTTTCGTCGATGAAGCGCAGCAGCTTGTAAAAATCGTATTCCTGCGCCTTTCCTTCGCGGCGGAACAAGGCGACAGCTCCTTCCGTCGTAATGTTTCCGGCGCTGCGAGCCATACCCATGAGCCCGCAGTCGATGAAGGATGCGCCGGCCCGTTCGGCAGCCTGGGCATTCGCCATAGCCAGTCCTAAATTACTGTGTCCATGAAAGCCTACGGGAATAAATACGGCGTCGACTACCTTGCGGGTATACTCGGCCGCGTCTTCGGGCATCATATAGCCGGCTGAGTCCATAATCGTAAGAGCCTGCACGCCGAAGGATTCGAGCATCTTCGCTTCTTCGGCCAATTCGTCAGGAGTGACGACGTACGCCTTCATCAAGCTGTATTTTGCCTCGAGGCCGGCGTCGCGCACCATCTTCACGGCCTTTTCCGCCGTCTTTCCGTCGCCGGCGTTAGCTCCGACGCGGAGAAATTTCAATCCTTTAGAAGCTGCTAAAGCGATTAATTCTGAATCGGCATACGCCGCAGTCTGGAACATGCCGATTTCCCCTTTATCAGAATAGGGCGCAATAGCTTCCAGATATTCTTCATCTGTTACAGGGCAGGCTTTTCCGCCGGCTTTGACCGAACCGAGGCCAGTGCAGTGCCCCATCTCAATGATATGGATATGACTGTCGAGCAAGCCTTCTATCATCAATTTCGTCAATTCTGTTGAAAATCCTGTGCCGACGACGTTGGCGCCGTCGCGTAACGTGCAGTCCATAATATGCATGATATATTCCTCCTGTGCCTTTGTGATGCAAAAGATATTCACCATAAATTCTTAATGTGTTTTCTCGATACGTATCTTCTGGTATAATCATATCACCGGAGAAATTAAAATAAAAACAAATACCTCTGCATTCAATTATTAATATTTTAAATAATTATTGTGCAGCATACATAGCCATGCAATATCGCAATAGAAAGAGCCGTAACCTCAGTTTGTTATACATAAACAGCATATACAGTCATCATATGCATTTCCTTTTTGTGCAAAGCCGCGAAGCTCCCCTGCCAATGGCATGCATATTTGTCATCATCCGCAGCAAACAAAGGAGATAGGTCTTATGAACAGCGAATTAATCGAAACCTTTGTCACAGTCGCCAATGCCGGCAACATCACGAAAAGCGCCGACATATTATTTGTATCGCAGGCCACGGTCAGCCATCGTATTAAGCAGCTGGAAGAAAAGCTCGGCGTCCAGCTCATCTTGCGAAATAAAGGCTCCAAGCAGACAAATTTAACCATTGCCGGTAAAAATTTTCTTCCCCTGGCCCAAAGCTGGCTCCGCCTCAATGACGAAATCAGCGCATTTCAGGAACGTCCCCAGGCCCTGGAGCTGTCCATCGGCGTCGTCCCCAGCGTAAACGACTACCTGTTAACCGATTTCTACAAGGAATTAAAGCAGGACACGCTGGATTGGCGCCTTACTGTCCGTACCCTCCACACGCAGGAAATCTACGACCATGTCCGCCAGAATACGATCGACGTCGGCCTGCCCTTAGGCGAGCAGCTGATCGCCGGCATTCAGGTCAAAAAGATTCATACGGAAAAGCTCATGGTCGTAAGCCGCCGCAAAATCAAGGATAAGAATACTCTCTTCCCCATCGATTTGGATACGGATTACCAGATTTTCATTCCCTGGGGGCGGGATTACCTTCACTGGCACCACCGCTTTTTTCCGCCGGGAGAGCCGCCGAAATTTTCCGTCGACTCGGCCAAGGTGGCCGTCGAGCTGCTGGACGACCGCTTTTGGTTTCTCGCGCCGTACGACGTGTGCATGCAAATCGCCAAGACATCTCCCTGCCATATTTCCAAGCTGGGGCTGGACACGCCGTCTCGAAATCTCTATATGGTCACGAACAATCTGACCGCCCAGATTAAACGAAAGGCCGTCGTCATGTTTAAGCGCCGCCTCGCCCAATATATCCGCCGCCGGGAGCGCTCTATTGAAGCAATGCTGAATCAATACGAGCCCGACGCCGGAACCCGGTCGTATAAGTCCTTCATTCACGAGTTTGACGCCAACGGCTAGGCCTTGCAAAAATTGATGGAATCACTATACTATAAGCATGCGCAGCTGCGTTCAGAAAGAAGGATGATATATATGATTACAAAAATAAAATCGTTGGCGGCGGCCTGCCTGCTTGCCGCCGTCGCCTGCACCGCGCCGGCCCAGGCCTTTCCGTCCCATTCTATGCCCTATGCGGCGGGTTACAGCCTCATCGTCGGCACCTGGCAGGGCCGCTACGGCCGGGAGCTGTCCATTTCCATGGACGACGTCGACGGCGTGCCGTACAGCATACACGACGTCACGAACGACGGGTTCACTACGGTGGTCCGCATCATATTAGACGACGACAGGCACACGATGCTCACCTTTTCCTTCCCCAACGGCAACTACAACTACGTCATGATGAACAACGCGACGACAGGGCGGTTTGCCGACGCCATGGATTTTACACGGCAAAGCAGCTTTTCTCATTGACAATCTCAATTCCATCCAGTATAATTCTGCATGTACTTTAAGGGAGTAATCAGTACATCCGGCATGTATAGTAGTATCGACATACTGGCCTCAGGGCCCGGTGCTATTTGAAATGATGAGACTTAAAGGCAGTATTTGCGCTGCCTTTAGGTCTTTTTTATTTGCCGTCATATGAAATCGCATAGGAGAGATGACCATGAATGGATTGGAATTGTTGTTACTGGCCTTGGGCCTGTCCATGGACGCCTTCGCCGTGTCGGTCTGCAAGGGATTATCACTGGGGAGCATCCGCTGGAAGCACATGGCCCTTGCCGGCTTGTGGTTCGGCGGCTTTCAGGCCCTGATGCCTACAGCAGGCTATTATTTGGGAACGTTTTTTACCGACATAATTACATCGTACAATTATTGGATCGCCTTTGTGCTGCTAACCTTAATCGGAGCCAATATGATCAAGGAATCCTTCGAAGAGGAAGACTGTCCCGACGCGAACATGGCCGCGCCGGCTATGTTCGCCTTGGCCGTCGCGACGAGCATCGATGCCTTAGCCGTCGGCGTCACCTTTGCCTTTATGAACGTATCGATTATACCGGCCGCCCTGTCTATCGGCTGCGTCACCTTCGCCTGTTCCGCCGTCGGCGTAAAAGCCGGCAGCCTGTTCGGACTCAAATATAAATCCAAGGCGGAGAAAGTCGGCGGGGCCGTCCTGATTCTCATCGGCTTAAAAATCCTCTTGGAAGGACTGCAAATTTTATAAGGCTTCATATAAAAACTGCCGCTAAGTACAGCATAACTGTTGCTTAGCGGCAGTTTTTATATTATGTAGTTTCTTCCGTACGCTGTTCAGCCGTTTCTTCCGGCTTAGGCGTTTTCTTCTTTTTCCGCGGGTTATACCGGTTCATGCCGACGTCGACGCCAACCTTCAGGCAGCCTTCAATAGCGACGGCTGTCGCCTTCAGGCCTTCCTCGTATTCCGGCAGCATGTCTTCCGGAAACGGAGTCAGCACGTGGTCGATGACATCGCGGTGCGGCAAAGGCCGGCCGATGCCGACGCGAAAGCGGATGAAATCGCGGCAGCCGTTGGCAAAGAGGCTCTTGATGCCGTTATGGCCGCCGTCGCTGCCGTTCTTGCGGATGCGGAGACGGCCTACGGGCAAATCCATGTCATCGTAGACGACGTAGACGTCGGCCTGCTCCAGCTTATACCAGCGCATGAGAGGCCCTACGGCCTGGCCGCTGTTGTTCATATAAGTCTGCGGCTTGACGAGGATGACCTTTTCCCCGTCAACGTCAGTCTGGGCGACCTGGGCGTCCATCCGGTTCTGCCATAGCGTCACGTTCCAGCGCTTCGCCAGCTCGTCGACGACGCGGAAACCCGTATTGTGTTTTGACGTTTCGTACTCTCGGCCGGGATTTCCCAGGCCAACAATCATATGCACCGTGACTCCCCTTATTTGTCGAAGAGCTTGCTTACCGATACTTCATGGAAAATGCGCATGATGGCTTCCCCTAAGAGCGGCGCGACGGACAAGACCTTGATCTTGTCGATTTTCTTTTCGTCGGGCAGAGGAATCGTATTGGTAATGATCAGCTCGGAAATGACGGAATCCTGAATGCGCTGTACAGCCGGGTCGGTCAGTACGGCATGGGCGCAGGCTGCGTATACGCGGGCCGCTCCCATATCTTTCAGGGCTTTGGCGCCGCCGCACAGGGAGCCTGCCGTATCGACGATGTCGTCAATGAGGATACAGGTCTTACCTTTGATATCGCCGATGATGTTCATGACTTCGGCTACGCCGGGACGGGGACGGCGTTTTTCAATAATAGCGATAGGAGCGTTGATGCGGTCGGCTAAATCGCGGGCCCGCGTAACGCCGCCGAGGTCGGGAGATACGACGACGATGTCGCCCAAATCGATTTCAGCTTTCTTCTGATTCAGGTATTTCGCAATAATCGACGCCGAGCCGAGGTGGTCTACAGGGATATCGAAGAAGCCCTGAATCTGGCCGGCATGCAGGTCCATCGTAACGACGCGGGTAATGCCGGCGACGGACATGAGGTCGGCGACCAGCTTGGACGTGATCGGTTCGCGGCCCCGGGTCTTGCGGTCCTGACGAGCGTAACCATAGTAAGGAACGACGGCCGTAATGTGTTTTGCCGAAGCGCGCTTGAAGGCATCGGCCATAATGAGCAGTTCCATAATCGTGTCGTTGGCCGGCTGGCACGTCGGCTGGACGATAAATACGTCTTTGCCGCGGACGCTTTCATCGATCATGATTTGGATTTCGCCGTTGTTGAACTTGCCAACGAAGGCCTTGCCAAGTTCCAGGCCTAAATAATCGGCGATTTCCTTAGCCAACTTCGGATTGGCGTTGCCAGTAAAAATTTTCAGCTTTTTCCCGTCTTCGTAACTCATTTGTTGAGCCTCCTAAAATAAATTTATGATTTCTATACTAGGTAAATGGGTATATGCTATTTCTTATACGTATCGTCCTTGACCCAGCCTTCGATGTTGCGCTGCTTAGCCCGGGCAACGGACAAAGACTTAGGCGGTACGTTTTTCGTAATCGTCGAGCCTGCGCCGACGTAAGCATACTCGCCGACGGTGACAGGCGATACGAGATTGCTGTTGCAGCCTATGAAGGCGTGGTCGCAAATCGTCGTGCGGTGCTTTTCCTTGCCGTCGTAGTTGACCGTAATAGTACCGCAGCCGATATTGACGCCGCAGCCTACGTCGCTGTCACCGATGTAGCTCAAGTGGGGCAGCTTCGTGCCGTCGCCGACGGTGGAGTTCTTGACTTCCATGTAGTTGCCGACCTTGACGTCGTTGCCGATGACCGTATTGGGACGGAAATGGACGAAGGGGCCGATTTCGCAGCCGTTTTTGATTTCGCAGTCGTGGGCATATGTAAACTGAAGGTGGTCGCTGCTGCCCATGACGACATTCGTCATGCGGACGTACGGGCCGACCTGGCATCTTTCGCCGATGACGGTGCTGCCTTCCAGGATCGTTCCCGGATACAGGACCGTGTCACGGCCTACAGAAACGGTCGTATCGACGTAGGTGTTATTGGGGTCGATGACCGTCACGCCGTCCGTCATGAGCTGTTCCAGCTTGCGGCGGCGCAGCACCTGTTCGGCTTCGGCCATCTGCAGGCGCGAGTTGACGCCCAGCGTTTCTTTATAATCCGGCGCAGCAAAGGCGCTGACGACCTTGCCGGCATTGACGAGCATGCCGATGATATCGGTCAGGTAATATTCGCCCTGGGCGTTGTTGTTCGTCACGTTATGAAGCATCTGCCACAGGAGCTCCATGTCGAAGCAGTAAATGCCGGCGTTGACTTCGCGCACGGCTAATTCCTCCGGCGAGCCGTCCTTCTGCTCGACAATCTTGACGACCTGTCCCTTTTCATTGCGGATAACCCGGCCGTAGCCTGTCGGGTCGGGCATAACCGCCGTCAGCACCGTAGCGGCCGCCTGCGTGTCTTCATGATGGGCCAGCAGGCTGCGGAAGGTGTCTTCCGTCACCAAGGGCGTATCGCCGCACGTCACGAGCAGCGTGCCTGAAAGGCCGGACAACAGCGGCTCTGCCTGCATGACGGCATGGCCCGTTCCCAGCTGCTGCTCCTGTACGACAGTTTCCGCCCTGTCGCCCAAATATTCCTGCACGGCTTCGCCGCCGAAGCCGACGACGACGACCTGCCGCTGCGTTCCCGCCGCTTTGACGGCCCGCAGCACCTGTTCCACCATCGGCACGCCGCCGACTTTATGCAGAACTTTAGGCATGCTGGATTTCATCCTCGTTCCTTTTCCGGCAGCTAAAATAAGTGCAATAATGTCTTTCATTCAGTATTAGCCTCCCTGAAACAAATAACTGTCATGTCCTTTTCAGAATAACACAAATAGCACGGAAAATACATACTTTTTTGCAAAAAACAGGGGGAATTTCGACGATTTCCGCCGTGAAAACAAAAGGGAGAGGCCGAAACCTCTCCGCATTTCATTTTTACTCATTTAATCTGCCGCTTACAGCACGTATACGACGACTTCTCTTCTGCCGAAATTCAGGGCTTCCGTAATGGAGTCCATGGCCAAATCGATGCGATTGCCTACGATAGAGCCGCCCGTATCTTCAGCCGTCGCGTAGCCGTACCCTTCGATGTACAGCTGCGAGCCTAACGGAATGACGTCCGGATCTACGGACACCATGCCGCGGCGCAGGCGCAGGCCCGTCGCCGTAAAGCCGCTGTTGCCGGGATCGTCGGCCGTATAAGCCGAAGCGTCCATCACGATGCGCCGCTGGTAGGAGCCAACCCCTTCTTCGGCAGGGGCTTCGCGTCCACTGGCTTCTGAAAGAGCCGCCATGGTCTGCGAACCGACAATGCCATCTACATCTAACCCGTAGTCAGCCTGAAAACGCTTAACGGCGTCTTCCGTCGCGCTGCCGAAAATGCCGTCGGCGCCGCCGGCCAAATACCCGGTATCCATGAGCATGTATTGTACGCTCTGTACTGCAGAGCCGTTCATTCCCATTTCGACTTTTGCACAAACCAGTGAGGAACATGCAAAAACAAATATGAGCGTCAATAGAATCAGTATACGGTTCTTCAAACAACCACCTCTTTGAAATATCCATACCTAAACATCAACTTTCAGAAAAAATTATACCAAAGATTGAAGGATAAGTCAAAAAAACAAATCTTTATGCTTTATTTTTCACATTTTTATACATGATGCTATTCGTATTTGTTTTCTCTTAGCTCAATAAATTCATACTTTCCGCTTATATTTTTAGTACCAGGTATTATTTTTTATAATTATTATGCAAAATTACACTGTTTCCACTTCTACAAGACAGCGCACGGCTTCCGCGCTTTCTACCGAGTCGGTAAGAACGTATAAATAGTCGCCGGCCTGCAACCGGATGTCCATGCCGGGAAGCACGTCGCCGCTGCTGCGCTTGATATCGACGAGGACGACGTGGCTGGGCCAGGCAATCCGCCCTACGTATTTGCCGTCTACGGCGCTGCCGCTGGCCACGGTCAGCTCCAGCAGATGCCGCCGCTCCGACGCCAGAATCGCCGGCCTGTGAGCTGCTAAAATCCGCTGCAGCAGCGCTTCGTAAATCGGCTGGCCGCCGCAGACCTGGGCAACGACGAGGGCTACGAGGGACGCCGTGCACAAGACGAGCAAGTGCTCGTACGAAGCCGTCATTTCCATGATGAGGATCGTCCCCGTGACGGGAGACTGGACGGAAGCCGAGAAAAACGCCGCCATCGACAGGATGACGATGTTCGACAGATATTCCGGGCCGACGACGCCCAGCTGTATCAGGACGACGCCGACGACGCTGCCCGTAAGAGCGCCCAGCACGAGCATGGGCAGGAAAAATCCGCCCGGCGCGCCGCAGCCGTAGCTGACCAGGGTAAACAAAAACTTTCCGATAAGCAGAGCCGCGAAGAGGGACAAGGACAGAGGCAGGGTATGAAGGCTGTTGATCAGTTCATTACCGCCGCCCAGCACTTGCGGGAACACATATCCCAATACGCCGGCCGCCGCGAGGGCAAAGGCAAACTTTCCATAGCCGCGAAAGCAGGGCAGGCTGTAAAAGCGCGGAATAGTCAGCAGCCCCTTGTTGAAGACAATGCCGGCTAATCCGGCAGCGATGCCGACAACGACTGCAATCCAGATATACTGCAGCGGCAGTACCGGCACCGCCCCGAACTCAAAAATCGGCGCGCGGCCAAAGGCAAGGCGGCTGACCATCGTCGCCAGCAGGGCCGCGGCCATGGCCGGCGCCAGGACGACGCCGGAAAAATTGCGGTGCAGCTCTTCCAAGGCAAACATGACGCCGGCTAAGGGCGCGTTAAAGGCAGCAGCCAAGCCGGCGCTGGCCCCAGCCGTAAGGAGGTAGCGTTCTTCGATGCGGAACCGGCCGAGATTCCGGCTGATGCCCTGGGCCGTTACGGCCCCAATCTGGATAGACGGCCCTTCCCGCCCCAGGGATAATCCCAATCCGATGCCGACGATGCCGCCGACGAGCTTTACCCACAAGATGCGCAGCCAGCGCAGGCGGATAACGCCTAAAATAACGCCTTTGACCTGGGGAATGCCGCTGCCGCCCGCATTGGGCTCATAGGCGCTGAACCGCCACAGCATGTAGGCCGCGCCTAAGAGCAGGACGAACCAAAGGCCGTTTTCCAGCCATCCGCCCGGCAGAAGCACCGTCTCGTACATGTATTCCCGCGCGCGCGTTCCCGCGTCCAGCGCCCAGCGGAAAAAACTGATAATGACGCCGGACACGACGCCGACCAATGCCCCTTCGGCAAAAAGGCGCAGGCGGAACCGCGGCCAATGGCTCAGCGCATCCAAGGCCGACGCCACTTGTCTGTTAATATGCATACCCTATCACTCCCCGCTCGTTTTGACGATATTATACCATATGAAGTCAAATTGCGACACACGGCAGCAATGGCCTGTCGTCGCTGCATGGACGGCTATTGTTACAGTTCTTTAAATTTTACGATTTTCATATTGCCTTTTAAGCGACGACTCTTTATATTTATAGTTAAAGATTTATCTGACTAAAGTACCGAATCATGCATACTATTTATGTATTATATAGAAATGATAGCGAGGTCCTGACTATGGCACATTTCCCCTTTCTTTCCCGCAACCTGCTCCACAGCAGCCGTAATAAGCTCGTCGCCTTCGGCCTGGTCTTTCTCCTGGCCTGCGCCGGCATCTACGTCATCAGCCACTCGGACCGGGCGGCGAAAAGCAGCTCAGCCCTGACCAACGCCTCCGTCCAGTCCTACCGGGCTGAACGGCGCGACATGATGCGCACTATTTCCTTATCAGGCCAGACCGTTCCCTTAGCCCAGGTAGACTTGTCGACGAAATACGCCGGCAATATTACGGCCGTGTACGTCGACTTAGGCGATACGGTAGAACCAGGCCAGATTCTGTTGGAACAAGACACTGTCGACACGAGCCTCCAGCTGTCCCAGAACCGGGCGGCCTGGGCCCAGGCTGCCGCCGAGACAAAATCGGCTCAGTCCCAATTCTATTCGGACTTGCAGAAAGCCCAGGTTGAATACGCCACGGCCAAGATGAACTACAACCGCTACGTCATCTTAAAGGACGAAGGCGCCGTATCGCAGAAGGATCTGGACACGATGTACCAGGCCCTCATCGTCGCCAAGGCCGCCCTGGATAACTTGCAGCTTCAGAACGTCGGCGACACGCCGGCCCTCATCGCCGGCAAGCAGGCCGCCCAGGCCAAGGCCAAATATACCGTCGACAGCTTGTCCAAGCAGTTGGAAGACCTGACCATCCGCGCGCCGCGGCACGGCGTCATTTCCTACCGCAACGCCGAAGCCGGCGCCATGGCCGCCGCCAATACGAAGGTACTGACCATTACAGACACCAGCGGCATCTACATCGACTGCCCCGTCGCCGAAGCCGACGTCGCCGCCATCCAGCCCGGCATGACCGTATCTGTATCCGTCGAATCGCTGGCCAACACGTACGACGGCACGATTACCTATGTCAGCCCGGCCATGGACCCGACGAACAAGACCTATATCGTCCGCATCACCTTGTCCAACCCGGACAATCTCCTGCGCGGCGGCATGTTCGCCCAGTCGTCGCTGGAAGTACTGCAGCGCAGGAATACCCTCTTCGTACCGAAGGACGCCTTAGTCGAGCAAAACGGCGTCAGCCAGCTCTACGTCATTAACCAAGACAATACCATCGCCATCCGCACGGTTAAAACGGGCCTCCGCAACGACAACTACGTAGAAATCCTCGAAGGCCTGTCCGACGGCGAGCAGATTTCCACGACGAACCTGGCCCGCCTCCGCGACGGCGTATCCGTAACCATTGAAAAAGAAATCAGGTGACGTCATGAATCTTACGAAATTTTCCATCGACAGGCCCATCGGCATCTGCATGGCCGTCGCCTTCTTCGTCGTTCTCGGCCTGTTCAGCTTCTACCGCATCGGCGTCGAGCTGCTGCCGGCCCTCAACACGCCGTACGTCACGGTCACGGTCAACTACGACGGGGCCAATGCCGACTCGGTCGAACAGCAGGTCGTAAAGCCCATCGAAGACGCCCTGTCGTCGGTCTCCAACCTGAAGCATATCACGTCGACGGCCTCCTACGGCCAGGCCCGCATCACCCTGGAGCTTGACTTCTCCGCCGACGCCGACGCGGCGGCCATCGACGCCACGAAAAAGATAAACGCCATCCGCGGCCAGCTTCCCGATGAAATCGACGAGCCCGTCGTCATCAAGCGCGACGTCAACGCCACGCCGATCATGTTTATCGCCGTCCAATCCAATCAGTCCCTGGACGACATCTACTCGAAAGCGGAAAACGACTTTCAGGACGTCCTCCAGCAGGCCGACGGCGTGTCGGAAATCGAGCTGAACGGCGGCCGCGACAAGGAAATCGCCGTCGAAGTCGACAAGGCCAAGCTCATCCACTACGACATGACCCTGAGCGAAGTCGTCTCGGCCCTGCGCGAAGAAAACGTCCTCATGCCCTCCGGCACGATTTACTCCGACGCCACGACGACGGACGTGCGGGTCAAGGCCCAGTTCGCCGACGAAAATGAAATCGAAAAGATACAGGTCACGAACGCCAAGGGCGTGCAGATTCCCATTACGGCCGTGGCGGACATCAAGCGCAAGGACCAGCGCGTCAGCCGCTACGCCCGCGTCAACGGCGAAGACGCCGTCGTCATGGTCATTTACAAAAACAGCGACGCCAACGTCGTCTCTACGGTCGACAACGTAACGGAAAAGCTGGAAACGCTGCGCCGCGACAACCCGGACTATACCTTTACTGTAACGAACGAATCGGCGTCGTACGTCCGCAACTCCCTGCACAACACCTTGCAGACCCTCATCGAAGGGCTCATCACGACGGGGACGGTCTTGTTCTTCTTCCTGCGGGGCTGGCGCTCGACCCTGGCCGTCATGATCGCCATCCCGACGTCCCTCATTTCGACGTTTTTCGCCATGTACATCGCCGGCTTCACCTTCAACATGATGTCCCTCATGGGCATGGCCCTGTGCGTCGGCATCCTCGTCGACGACTCCATCGTCGTGCTGGAAAACATCCACCGCCACCTCATGAACGGCGAAGAGCCGAAAAAGGCGGCCCTGAACGGGCGGACGGAAATCGGCATGGCCGCCATCGCCATTACGCTGTGCGATATCGTCGTCTTCCTGCCTATCGCCTTCATGACCGGCATGGTAGGCCAGTATTTCAAGCAGTTCGGCCTTACTATCGTCTTCGCCACCTTCTTTTCTCTCTTCGTCTCCTTCACCCTGACGCCGATGCTGGCGTCGCGGCTCTTCCGCTTAGGCCTGAAAATCCCCGATACGCCCTTATGGCGGCGCATGGACGCCATCGAAGACTGGGCCCGCAGCCATTACGGCCGCATGCTGACCTGGAGCCTGGACCATGCCAAGCGCCTCGTCCTCCCGGTCCTCCTGTGCTTTACCCTGTCCGTAGCCCTCATCCCGACGGGCCTCGTCGGCTCGGAATTCATGCCCCAGACCGATGAAAGCGGCTTCCGCATCACCCTCCAGCTGCCTACGAACGCCAACCTGGAACGGACCGACAAAGCAGCCCGCCAGATAGAAGAATATCTGGCGACGGTGCCGGAAGTTGTCTATTCGACGGCCATGGTCGGCGGCCGCAACCTCAATGAAGCAAATATACAGGTCACCCTTCAGGACCGGCAGGACCGCTCCCGCTCAATCTGGCAGATTACCAACGACGTCCGCAATTTCGCCGCTAAGAATATTCTGGACGGCGACGTCCGGGTCAAGGAAGACCAGGCCTCCGTATCGGGCACGTCAGGCGGCTTCGGCGGCGGCTCGGGCAACCTGCGCCTCGAGCTGCGCGGCAAAAACATGGACGAGCTCATCGCCAAGTCGCGGGAAGTACAGCAGATGATGAAGGAAGAAATCCCCGGCGTCCGCGACGTCAGCAGCTCCTATGAAGACGGCATGCCCGAATACCAGCTCGACGTAGACCGCAATAAGCTCAAGCAGTACGGCACGTCCTTAGGCGAACTGACCAAGACCTTCTCCAACGCCATCAGCGGCCAAAAGGCCGGCGTCCTGGCAAACGACGTCAAAAACGACAACAACGACACGGATATTTACGTCCGTTTTAAAGGCGCCGACGGCTTCCGCATTTCCGACTTGGAAACGATTCCGCTGAACGCCGACGGCCGCATCATCTACATTGCCGACGTCGCCCACATCAAGGCGGCCACCGGCCCGGTCACGATCCGCCGCACCGACAAGGAACGGGCCATTACCCTCGGCGGCACCCTCCAGGGCCGTCCCCTGAACGAGGTCATGGAAGAAATCTCGGCCAAGCTCGACGCGACGGATATGGGCGGCATCACGTACCGCTTTACGGGCCAGGCCGACCAGATGGCCACGACGTTCCGCGACCTGGGCGAAGCCCTCGTCCTGTCGCTCATCCTGATCTACATGATCCTGGCTATCCTGTACGAATCGGTGAAAACGCCCTTTATCCGCATGTTCTCCCTTCCCCTGGGGCTCATCGGCTCGCTGTTCCTCTTATTCCTGACAAACAACACGATCAACCTGTATTCCCTCATCGGCATCCTCGTCATGGACGGCCTGGTCGCCAAAAACGGCACCCTCCTCCTAGACTATACGCTGACCCTGATGGAACGGGGCCTCGACCCGCGCAGCGCCATTATCGAGGCCGGCAAGGTCCGCCTGCGGCCGATCTTCATGACGACGCTGACCATGGTCGTCGGCATGCTGCCTACGGCCCTGTCCATGACAGCCGGCTCGGAAACGAGAGCCAGCATGGCCGTCGTCGTCATCGGCGGCCTCCTGACGTCGACGGTCTTCACCCTGTTTATCATCCCCATCATCTTCGTATGGATTGAAAAACACCGCCTCCGCTTTTCCTTCCGCAAAAAAGAAGGGGCCGCCTCTTCTGTAAAATAATCGGAAAAACTTCGCCGGCCGGCAGGATTTTTCCCGCGCCGTATAGAAGTAATATAGACACGATGAAAGCAGCGTCAGGCTCAACAAAGGAGGCATAAGGCATATGAGCAGCCAATTTACACCTACATTCAACATCCACGAAGCCGTACGCAAGACACTGCCTTATATGATGGAAATGCGTGAATATTTCCATGCCCATCCCGAACTGAGCGAAAAAGAATTTGATACGTGCAAAACCATTTTCCAAGAGCTCTCCCTCATGGGCATTGAAGACGTAAAAATCATAGCCGGCACCGGCGTCACCGGCCTCATCCGCGGCGCCCATCCCGGCCCGGTCATCTTGCTCCGCGCCGACATCGACGCCCTGCCGCTGACGGAAAAGTACGACTGTCCGTACGCGTCCCTCGTCCCCGGCGTCATGCACGCCTGCGGCCACGACGGCCATGCGGCCAACCTGCTGGGCGTCGCTAAAATCCTGAACAAGCACCGCGACTGCCTGCGCGGCACAGTCCGCCTGGCATTTCAGCCCGCCGAGGAAGGCAACGGCGGCGCAGCCCGCATGATAGACGCAGGCATCCTCAATAACCCGCCCGTCGAATACGCCCTCGGACTCCACGTAGCCGGCGCCCTTCCCAAGGGCTATGTCAGCATCCGCAGCGGCGAAATCTCCGCCTCGTGCGACGACTTCACCATTACCCTCCACGGCAAGGGCGGCCACGGCTCCCAGCCGTCGGAATGCATCAGCCCGATTCAAATGGGCGTAGACGTCATCCAGATGATTCAAAGCTACGTGTACAACTGCCGCGCCGACGGCGACGGCGTCGTCCTGACCTTCGGCCAGTTCCAGGCCGGGCGCAATCCCAACGTCATTCCCGATACGGCGGAATTAAAAGGAACGCTGCGGACGTATAACGAAGCCAAACGCCGCGACATCCTCGACAAGCTCCGCCACGTCCTCGGCGCCGTCACCCTGACTTACGGCGGCTCCTACGATTTGGACGTCGTCCCCTTCTCGCCGGTCTGCGTCAACGACGAAGCCGTCACAACCCGCGTAGCGGCAATCCTGACGGAACAATGCGCCGACTGCGTCGACGTCGTGCCCATGCAGCGGGGCTCCGGCTCGGAGGACTTCGCTTATTTCAGCGCCGCCGTCCCCAGCGCCTTTTACTACGTCGGCGTCTGCGGCGACGAACCTGTCGTCGGCCATTCGCCCGATTTCCACTGGGACAGCAACGCCTTGAAATACATGTGCGAAACCTTGCTGAACGTCGTATATTATTTCGCAAGCTACAAATAGCGCGCTCATCCCCCTCAGGCGGCAGGCGCAGGATAGGAAAACCTTACCGTATTTCCTATTCTGCCCTGCCGTCTTTTTTTAGGTTCTTTGTCAAATGTTGGGGTATATGCTCCTGTTACAGTATTTTGTAGCTTCC
>USGG01000010.1 GCA_900554215.1 uncultured Megasphaera sp. | reverse complement strand
AAGTAGGCCCTTATAGGGCCTGATCAAACCACCAGTTCTACTGGTGGTTTTGATTGGGAAAAATCGATTGAAGAGACGGGGCCTGCACGCTACAATAGACGTAGGACAGCAGCGGGAGGCAGAGGACATGAGACAGAAGCAGATTGCCATTATCACAGGCGCATCCAGCGGATTGGGACGGGAACTGGCGGCATATCTCGACCGGAGCGGTGTCGATGAAATCTGGGTAAACAGCCGGCGAGCCGAGCGCCTGGAAGACCTGCGCCGAAGGGCGCGCACGCCGGTGCGGATTATTGCCGGGGATATCAGCGGCGAGGCGGCGATAGAAGCCTTTCAGTCGGCTCTAAGAGAAGAGAATCCCGTCGTCGCCTATTATGTATATGCCGCCGGATTTGGAAAAATCGGCGCGACAGGCAGCATTTCCTTGTCGGATCTGCGGCAGATGATAGGAGTCAACGATACGGCAGCCGTGACGCTGACTGAGGTTTGCCTGCCGTATATGACTGCAGGAAGCCGCGTAGCTTTTGTCTGCTCCGTCGCGGCCTTTCTGCCGATTCCGTATCTGAACGTATACGCCGGAACCAAAGCCTTTTTGTACCGATACGGCCGGGCCCTGGCCGTCGAGCTTGCGCCGCGGTGCATCGGCGTTACGGCCGTATGCCCCTATTGGATTCGGGATACGGAATTTATTGCCATTGCCAGACAGTCGGAAGATCGGCCTTATTTCAAGCGCTTTCCCTTGGCGTCTTCAGCGGCCTTCGTGGCGAAGGCTGCCTGGGACGATATACAGCGTGGCAAGACCGTGTCGACGCCGGGCTGGGCTGCCAGTCTGATTCGCGTCGGCGCGAAGGTACTGCCGGCGGCCCTCGTCATGAAGATAAGCCGTATCTTATTTGGGTGATTTTAGCTTTCTGTTTTTATGGCGAAGAGAAAATACAATACATGTACGCACCAAATCATGGCGACGACAAGGCTGGCTGGCCATGAAGCATCCATGATCCATACGGCGAAAGCCATCATAATAGTAACGGTACTCATGATGACAGCCTTTGTTTTTACCGGCAGGGACTTCTTTTCCAGGAAATCTGCCAGATGCTTTTTGTATAAGTCTGACTGCTGAAACCAGCGATGCAGACGAGCTGACCCTTTGGCAAAACAAAAGAGCGTCAGCATATAAAAGGGAACTGTTGGCAGAATAGGAAGAAATATCCCAATAGTTCCTGCTGCCAGAGACGCGAAGCCTAAGGCCAGCCAGCAGGCTTGGAATATGCGGCGCCAAGGAGCGGTATGAAACGACGGCATGAGAAAATCACCCCATTCAATAGATAATAAAAATCAGTTTTATCATATCGAAAGATGCGTATGCCGTCAAGAGAGCAGCATAGTCTATTGGACAGGGGGCGTTATTGTTTCGGGCGGCAGGTTAGGAAGTTCCAAAGGGGAATGAAATATAAGTAACAAGCTAGGATCACTGAGGCGAGGGGCGCGTCGATAATCGCCAGAAAGGCCGAACAGGCGATTGACCAGGGAATGAGGGCTGAAATGATGATGACCGTATTTTCCAGATGAATAGCTAGGCGCTGCGGGTCGGGTTCGACAGACTGGCAGAGCTGGTGCGTCAGCATGGTGGCTAAGGTTTGATTGCAGGAGATCATAGAGGTTATGATAGATGTTGCAATGATGGTGCCGAATGGAGTAATGCGCTGACTCAGGACCGTCATATGCGTCTGGATGGCCTCAAGAAAGCCTGTGCCAGAAAACATACCGGCATAACTGGATGAAATACAGATGATGGCGACGACGTCGGCCATGGAAACAATGCCGCCGCCGGAGGCCAGGCGGGCCAGATCCGGATCGGCAGGATGAAATCCCAACAGGCAGGAAGCAAAGATTTCACTGAGGGGCATGTGTTGTATTTCTGAGGCAATAATCGCCGCAGCTATCGTGCTGGTAATCATGATGGCTTTTACGTCGATTCTCCGGGCAGACAAGATAATGACCAGCGCGGCTGGTACAAGCGTTATCCACGATAAGTTAAAAGAACGGCAAAATAGTTCAGCGGCATTACTGCTGGTACTGCTGCCTTGAAACAATATACCCATTGACGCGTATATGACGCATGTTAAAATACTGGGAACGATGGCAGTTTTAACCATGAGACGGCAGTTCGTAAAGATATCGGTCTTCGTAATGGCGGCGACGAGGAGGGCACTTGTCGACATGGGGGAACAGCGGTCGCCGAAATACGAACCGGCCATGATGGCTCCGCCAGAATACATAGGAGGGATATTCATGCTGTTGGCGATAGTCATGCAGATAACGCCGATGGTTGCCGCTGTGCCGAAGGACGTGCCGGTCAGGGCCGATACGAGGGCGCACAACAGAAACGACGCCAGGAGGACGGCGCTGCCGTCGCACCATTGTGAGGCATGGTATACGATATATGGGATAGTGCCGCTGATGCGCCAGGCTGCTGTCAGCATGCCGACGAGGGACAGGGTGATGAGGACGTTTTTTGTCGTCTTAATGCCGGACAAGGCCAGATGAACCATTTCAGAAAAGGAATGGCCCGTTTTCAGGCCATGGCTGAAAAATAGGATGAAGCCGGCCAGCAAGGCGAAAATCAACGACTTTCCAGCCGCCAGGCAGGCGATGAGAGCAGCGGAAAAGGCTGCTAGTATCCAGAGTTCCATTGACAGGAACCTCCTTTGTTGCAGGTTTTGGTTATAGTGTAATATTCTTTGCCCCGTCTGGCAATATTTCGCCGCACCGCATCTTTGGTGATGAATCTAGGCATACATGTGTATTTTTGATATACTGAGGCTGTAACGACAACTAGATAAAGGGGGTACGCCATGATTCGCTTTATATTTTTCTGTCTGGGCAAAATATTCATATATCGCCGGGTCGTGCTGATGGCCTTCGCCTGGATTGCCCGCTTCGGTTACTTGGCCTACGTTTTGTACGGCCTTGTCGAGTGGTTCCGGCCCGGACGCATGGCCGACACCCTGTACCGCCGCCGGACCTTGTTGTACTGCCTGTTTTCCGTAGGGCTGGGCTCGGCCGTATCGTTTGTTATTGGGCGCATTTGGAGCCGTCCCCGTCCCTTTGTCCGCCATAGAGGGATATCCTCTCTCATTCCTCATAAGGAGAACGCGTCCTTTCCGAGCAATCACGCCATGAATTCCATGGCTGTAGCCCTCATGCTGCTGAGCAGAAAGAACTGGATGGGCCTTCCTTTTTTAGCTGGCAGTGTCGTATTAGGCGCGTCTCGCGTCGTCTGCCGCCTTCATTATGTCAGCGACGTGCTGGGCGGCTTTGCCATTGGTGCGGTCAGTGTCTGGGGTATTCGGCGCAGCGCAGCCGCTAAGGAGGCGGCGACGTACGTTCTTTGGCTGTACGACGGCATTGCCGGGGCGATGGCTGTCTGGCGCAGAAGATGGTAGCAACCGGCTGGACGCAGTCATATTGCCGCGCCGCCGGACAGAAAAAAAAAGAAAATTTTTATGCAAAAATCCCGTTCTGCTATGGTGAGTCATAGCCGGAACGGGATTTCTTTTTTAATCTAATTTTAATTTTCGCCTAATCTTATTTTAATCTTTCTTTTCCGGTGTGAACTTCGTAGAAAGGATATGACCGACGAACAAGGCGATTGCGCCGATGAAGCATACGAGGCCGAGAATGTCAGCCGTGCTCTTGAATTCTTTGCCGACGAGGGCCAAGGGGTTTTCGCTGCCGCCGGAGGTGACGGAAACGACGATAAGCAGGGCGATGATGACGCCCATGAGGCTTTCGCCGACGATGAGGCCTGAAGCGAAGAGGACGCCGCGGTGGCTGCAGGCTTCTACGTCTTCTTCTTCATGGCCCGGGCTGCGGAGAGCCGCTCTGGCCTTGAGATGCTTATGTACGAAGTAGCCGATAACCGAGCCGATGACCAGAGGAATTTCCAAAGTCGGCGGCAAGTAAATGCCCATGCCTACGGCCAGCGGCGGCAGGGCCAGGGCTTTCGTATTTTTCGTCAGCAAGAGGTCGATGATGATGACGACGATGCCGACGCCGATACCTAAGAGGATGTAGTCCCAGTCGAGGCTGGAACTGAAAATCCCCTGGGCGATGGTCGTCATGAGGGTTGCCTGCGGAGCAGACAAGGCCTGGGACGGGTCCATGCTTTCGCGGGGCAGGGCGCCGGTGAAGCCGTAGGCCTGATAGAGCAGGTTCAATACGGGAGCGATGGCGATGGCGCCGATGACCGAGCCCAGGATGAGGGCTACCTGCTGTTTCCACGGCGTAGCGCCTACAATATAGCCTGTCTTGAGATCCTGCAGGTTGTCGTTGGAAATGGCGGCGATGCTGACGATAACGCTGGTGATGAAGATCGCCAGGGCCGTGGCGAATTTCGTGCCTTCTGCCGTTTCAAAGACGCCGAAGGACGTGCTCAGGGCAAAGACGACGAGGGACGATACGATGATGCCCAGAATACCGATGCCGGAAATCGGGCTGGCCGAGGTACCGATCAGGCCGGCCATGTAGCCGCAGGCGGCAGCGACGAAGAAGCCCATGAGGACGGCGACGATAATGCCGACGGCGATGTAGGTAATCGTGACGGACATGGGAAGACCTGCTGCGCCTACGAAGGAGTAGAACGTGATGAACAGGCCGACGAGGATGGCGATGAAGACGATGGCGATGGATTTCGGCGTCATGTCGATATCCGTGTGGTGCAGTGCCTTCTTTTCCGCCGTGTCGTTGTCGCGGATCGCGCTGATAGACATTTTAATGCCGTCGATAACCGGTTTGGCCAGGCGGATCAGGGTCCATACGGCGGCGATGCCGATGCAGCCGGCGCCGATGAAGCGGACCTTCTGGGCCCAGATCTGGCTGGCGAAGTCGGCCGCAGCCTGGCCTTCAGCCGGCGTAATGACGCTGGTCAGATAGGGGACGAAGACGACCCATGCCAGGAGCGTGCCGACTAAGATGGCAATACCGCTGGCAATGCCGATGAGGTAGCCCGCGCCGAGGAGGGCCATGGAGAAGCCCAGGGGCAGCTGCGTCGTCGCCGTCTTGCCGAGAGCGATCCAGTAGCTGAATTCGGACGACAGGATATGGAAGCCGTTGGCGCAGAGGCTGAACAAGCCGGCCAGGGCCGTGCCGGACACGATATCCTTCATGCCCGTTTCCTTCTTGCTCGTATCTTCGTGAGCAGCTTCGGCCTGGCGGATGTCGCTGCCGACCTTCAGGATTTCAGCGGCGGCCCGGCCTTCCGGATAAGGCAGGTCGCTGTTGACGACCATAGCCCGCCGCAGCGGAATGGTAAACAGTACGCCTAAGGAACCGCCGCAGGCGCACAGGAGCAGCGTTTCCCAGAAGGGAAAGCCCTGCCAGTAGCCGAGCATGAGCAGGCCCGGCAGGATGAAGATGATGGCCGACAAGGTGCCGGCAGCGGAAGCCTGCGTCTGGACCATGTTGTTTTCCAGGATGTTGGAATGCTGGAACATGCGCAGGATTGCCATGGAAATAACGGCGGCCGGAATAGATGATGAGAACGTCAGGCCGACCTTTAACCCCAAATACACGTTAGATGCTGTGAAGATAACCGTAATCAGCGCGCCGAGGAGCATGCCGCGGACGGTTAATTCAGGCATACTGGGGTAGTTTACCGTCATGTTGGGTTTTGAATCCATGATGGAAACCTCCTTCAAAAGTATAGATAGATTTGACCATATATTATGACAATTCTTCACATATAGTATACTAGATTTTTATAGATTCGTCACATAGGCGCAAGAGAAGCAAGTTCCTCTGTGCTTGAGAATAAATAGACATATTTTAATGATTTTTATACAACGTAAAACGATAAAGCCGACGAAAATCTTGCGCATGCGTGGTATAATAAAAAGTAATGAATTTACGTGCTCTATGAGGCGATTAAAGGAGGAACTACGTGATGAAGGATAACGAAATTATCGAAGGCGTACTGAAGGAGTTTGCCGGCCTTGCTAAGTGCCCCCGGCCGTCACGCCATGAAAAAATAGTCAGTGATTACATCGTAAAGCGATTGAAAGAGTTAGGCATTACTCAAATTGTACAGGATGAAGTGTACAATGTCATTGCCGATGTACCGGCGACGACGGGGTGTGAAGGCATGCCTTTGACCATTATACAAGGACATATGGATATGGTCTGCGTTGCGAAACCCGGTATAGACTACGACCCCCTGACCAGTGAAATCAAGTTGATTCGCGAAGGCAATATCCTGCGTGCCGACGGCACGAGCTTAGGCGCCGACGACGGCATTGCCGTAGCCGTTGCGTTGTATCTCATTCAGCAGCCCGACGTGCAGCACGGCCCGCTGCGCCTCATCTTTACAGTCGACGAAGAAACGGGCATGACCGGCGCGACTCATTTAGACCCGAAATATGTACAGGACGCCAAATACGTCCTCAACTGCGACTCTGAATACATCGACGTCTTGTGCGTCGGCTCTGCCGGCAGCGTCCATACGCATTTTTACCGCACCTTGACGCGGCGTCAGCCCCAGGGGGCGAAAGCCGTCGCCGTCATGACCAAGGATTTTGTCGGCGGCCATTCAGGCGAGACGATCAATGCCGGCAAGAGCAATGCCATCAAAGCGCTGGCCCATACGCTGCGCCGTTTGACCGACGCAGGCGTCGCCTATGAATTGGCGTCTATCGACGGCGGCGTAGCGGCGAACGCCATCCCGTCGTTGGCAGAAGCCCTTATCGTCCTTCCGAACGCCAATACGGCGGCCGTACAGGCCGTGCTGGACGAAGCGAAGGCGGAATTGGACTTGGTGTACGGCGAAGTAGAAAAGACGGCGGCCATCGTCATGGAAGACCGTCCCATGCCGGAAACGGTACTGCCGACGACACCAAAGCCGTCGTACAGCTTCTCCTTATCCTTCACTGCGGCGTGTTCGCCATGAATCAGACATTGCCCAAGCTGCCGGACTTATCGGCCAACGTCGGTACGATTCGGACGGAAGAAGAACGCGTTGCCATTCAGTATTTCCCCCGTTCGTCCTCCGACGCCCGCCTGCGCGAGTTCATGCAGGTGCTGCCCGTATACGGCGAGCTGACGGGCTGCACCGTCGACATCGCCTCGCCTGAACCAGCATGGACGGAAAATCCCCACAGCCAGCTTCTGCCCATCATTTCGGAAGTATATACGGCTGAAGCAGGCCATGCTCCCCGGGTGGAAGCGATGCACGGCGGCTTGGAAACAGGCTATTTCTATGCCATGAATCCCAATCTCGACATCGTATCGGTCGGCCCGACGACGCATGCCATCCACAGCGCCGACGAATCGCTCGAGCTCGATACGGTAGCCTTATTGGTCCGCATCATCGCCGGTACGCTGCCGAAATTGAAATAAACGAAGCCATCGAACTGTCGTACCATGAACTGACCCCCAAATGTTAGACCAAAAATCTAACGATTGGAGGTCAGTTTTTTTGCAAAGAATCATGCCTGCCAGTATGAAACATTTTTATAGCAGCTTTTTCTCATTTACGAAATACATACTAATAGGGTATGCTTAAGGTAACGACACTATTTTTAAAGGAGGCGACAGAGATGAAATCTATGCGGAACAAAGACGGAGGCTTTGGAAGACGTTCCATCTTTTTGCTGCAGGGATGCCTTATGAAAGCCGCTGCGGCAGCTGCCCTGACGGCGGGTATGGCTGTCCTGCCGGTCAGTGCAGCCGAAGGGGATCTTCTGCCTGTGCCGAAGGTAGTCACGGCCTTGGCCTATGAGAAGGAGGACAGGGAGATCGCTGTTTCAGTGAAAATTCCTGAAATACACTGGGGGCCTTCTGTCTCCGCTGCCCGGCAGGAGCAGGTAAACGCCGGCATACGCCGCTTGTGCGAGCAGTATGCTGAAGAAGCAGAAGACTGGGCCCGGCAGTACCGTAAGGCCTTTTTGGAGACCGGCGGCAGCGAAGAGGAATGGAAAGGCCACGGCATAGCGGTTTCCGTCGGGTACGAAATCCTGGCGCAGACAGACAACTACTTATCCCTGAGAATTATGGGAACAGACAACTGGAGCCGTGCCCACTATCGGGCGAAATACTATACCTTCGGCTGCCAAACGGGAAAGACCATCACGCTGAAAGATATTTTGGGAGACGAATATCAGACTATTGCCGACGTCAGCATCCGGCGGCAGATGGATCACCGCTGGAACGGCGGGGCTTCGTACGGGACCTTTACGGGCATAGATGAGGACACGCCCTTTTACATCAATGAAAAGGGCAACCCCGTCGTCGTCTTTTCCGCTTATGAAATCGCTCCAGGCAGCGAGGGACGGCCGGAATTTGAAATCATCAGGCCCTATGCCGTCGACAGCCTGTCCGAATTGACAGGACTGCTGGGGATGAACGATGAGGACACGGCGCGGCTCTTTGGCGGCGGCCGGGAAAATTGGTCGGCAGACCGCACGTTTTTCGTCGGCCGGACCTATGAAATCATGCTGCATGGACAGCCTTGCCGCCTGTTTACGATCGGCAGCAGGGATAAGATTGTAGAGGCCGTATCCTTGTGGGTCATAGGCGGAGAACGGCCTGTGACGGAAAGGGACGCTGCGGCATGGGCTGCCTATGTCACGGCCATGATGGGGACGGAGCCGACGCTGGACCCTGACATTTCCGAAGGCGGAAGCCGCAATCGCCGCTGGAATGCGAAGGAACTCATTGCCGTCATGCACCAGATGCCGGATATCCTTACGATTTCCATCCAGCCGGCTGTCGGAGAGCTGCATTGACGCTGACTCCTGAGGAGAAAGATGGCTGCATAACTGCTATATGTCAGACGTGAAAAAACGCTGCCGCGCCAAGAGCCTTTCCTGACGCAGCAGCGTTTCTGTATATTAAAATATAATTTATCTTTCTTTGGAACGAATCTGCTCCATCTGCCTGTACGAGAACACGCCGGTCCGGCCGATGAGGGCGTAGTACAGGGGAATAGCCGCCAAGGCGATGACGGCAGCTCCGAAGTAGACGCTGGAAAACCCGTAGGCTGGTACGAGGCTTCCCAGCATGTAAGGCCCGACGCCGACGCCCAGGTCGACGAAGATGAAAAAGGTCGACGTGGCCAGGCCGATATGGTCTTCCGGCACGCCGTGGATCGCCAGGGCCTGTCCGGAAGAGGTAACGGTGCTGTAGCTGAGGCCGAGGAGGACGCCGCCTAAGGCAAAGAGGGCATTGCTTTCGGCAATCCCGACAGCAGCCATGCACAGGGCCAGGATCAGCAAGGTCGGATACATGACGGCGTCGCCGCCGTGGTGATCCAGAAAGCGGCCGATAATGGGACGGCTGAAAAATGACGTGACCGAATAGGTGCAGAAGAAAATGCTGCCGGCAATGGCCAGATTCAGGGAATTCGCATAGGCACCGATGAAGCTGAGCACCGTGGAATAGCCGATGCCGCAGAAGAAGGAAATAATGGAAATAGGCAGGGCCTGGACGGAAATGAAGCTGTCCCAGCGCAGGGATTTGAGAGCTGCCCTGTCAGCTGCCGTGCAGACGTGCTCCGGCGAATGGATGGCGGCGGCTAACGCAAAGGTCAGTACGGCCAGGCCGATGCACACGTATACGTTCAAGTAGTAGTTTCCGCCGCTGCACAGGGTCATGCCTAAGAAGGGGCCGGCTGCCGAAGCCAGCGTGTTGCCCAGGGCGTAATAGCCGATGCCTTCGCCGCGCCGCTTCGGCGGGACGATGGCCCCGACGATGGTGCTGGCCGCCGTAGCAGATATGCCGTAGGCCGCGCCGTGGAGGCAGCGGATGACCAGAAAGGCCGTCAGCGAATGGACGGGGAAATACAATAAAAGTCCCAGCATATAAATGCCCGTGCCGACGAGGAGGGCCTTCTTGCGGCCTAAGGCGTCGATGACGTGGCCCGTGACGATGCGGGACGATAAGGCGCCGATGATGAAGATGCCCGACGCCAGCCCGGCCTCGCTGACCGTGGCGTCCCAGGTGTGGATGGCAAACTGGGTCGACCACAGCATGAGCTGGTACATAATGACATAGAGGAGAAAGTTGATGCATACATCGATGGTAAAATCTTTAGTCCATAGTCTGTCGCGCACGACAAGACCTCCTTTGCAAGACGCCCCAGGGGACGACGGAAGCTTTTAAAAGAGATATTTCGTATCGTAGCTCAGATCCATATACTGGGCGATCGTTTCGTCGTCGAAGCCGTATTCTTCCGATTTGCGCATCCACGAACCGACGCGCATCTGCATCTTCTTTTTGGCCGTTACCGGCTCTTCGTACTCGATGCGCAGCATACGGGCCGCTTCCGATTTGTCTTCGACGCGGACGAAGAGACCGTGGCGGAAGGTCAGCTCGTAGACCTTGCGGAAGGCGTGGGGCAGCTGAAATCCGAAGGGGACGAAATACTTGTCGATGAAGCCATTTGCGATGAGGATAGAGCCGGAGTAGTCCATGACATGATTCAGGTCGTACTTCAGGTCTCCTGCCGGCGAGTTGAATGGGACGGGCTTTATGCCGTCGATAGCCGGCGGTTCCATGCCGTTGTTGTTGGTCAGCAGCTTGTGGAGGGTCAGCATTTTCTCATCGTTAAAGCCGAAGATAGCCGTGTAGCCCCGCAGGCACGCTTCGTTGTACATGATGGGATGCAGGCCGAACTCTTCGATATTGAAAAAATCTTCTACGTGTTCGACGGCGACGATGCTGAGCTTGAAATCGGCGAAGTCGAAGCCGTCAAAAAACTGAGCGCGCATGGCAGTTCCTCCTGTTTATAGGCGCCGGCCCCTTTTGGGGGGCGCGAGTTTAATCGGCAAAAACCGGGGCGTTGTTTTCAAAGCGGGTGATGCGGGCCAGCGATTCGACGCGCAGGCCTTTGGATTCCAAGGTCTGCCGGCCGCCCTGGAAGGTCTTTTCGACGACAATGCCGATGCCGGCGACGGAACAGCCCGCCTGGGCGGCGATTTCGGCCAGGCCTACGGCCGCTGCGCCGCTGGCCAGGAAATCGTCGATAATGAGGATGGATTCGCCGGCGTGGAGATAGGATTTGCCGATAGACGCCGTATATGCTTCTTCCTTCGTATAGGAGTAAATCGACGCCGTGTACTGCTCGCCGCTCGTCAGGAGCGATTTCTTCTTGCGGGCAAAGACGACGGGCCGGTTGTTCATGGCCAGCGATACGGCGTAGGCTACGGCGATGCCGGACGATTCGATCGTGACGATGCGGTCTACAGGCACGTCCTGAAATAGACGGGCAAATTCCTGGCCGACGTGGTTGATGAGCGTCGTGTCGATTTGCTGATTTAAAAAGTTGTCTATCTTCAAAATGCGGTTGTCGATGATGATGCCGTCCTGCAGGATGCGCTGTTTCAATTCGTCCATTACGAACCCTCCTAGTAATTATGAAAGTCAAATGTAAACGTACACGTTTAGAATAGTAACAGTCTAATACGAAACCCCAGTCAAGTCAATAATAGAGCTGAATTTCTAATTTACTTATGGAAATAAAACAGGTATACTAGGGGTAGCATTCGATTATGTATATCTTTTTAGGGAGGTCATGACATGCAGTCTATTCGACGTTTGTATGTTGCCAAAAAAGGCGTATTTGCCGACGAAGCAAAACGCATGCTTGCTGATTTACAGGAAAACCTGCTTATCAAGGGGTTGACCGATATTAACATATTCCACCGCTACGACGTGGCCGGTCTGGACGACGACGCCTTCGAAGCGGCGAAAACCATGATTTTCTCCGAGCCCCCGGTAGACGCCGTATACGATGAACTGCCTGTCAAAGAAGGAGATACGGTGCTGGCTATCGAATACCTGCCCGGTCAGTACGACCAGCGCGCCGACTCGGCCATGCAGTGCCTGCAGATGCTGACGATGCAGAACGACAGCCTCGTCCGTACCGCCCGGGTCGTCGTTTTGTCGGGAGCCTTGTCCGACGAAGACGTCGCCGCTATCAAGCATTACTGCATCAACCCCGTCGAAGCCCGCGAAGCGTCCCTCGATCCGGTAGACACCCTGGAAATGGCTTGGGAACAGCCGGCGGACGTCGCCGTCATCGAAGGCTTTACGACGATGGACGACGCCGCGCTGAAGGAATTGTCGGCGCACATGGGCCTTGCCATGAGCTTCGACGACTTGAAATTCTGCCAGACCTATTTCGGCGAAGAAGAAAAGCGGAATCCGACGGTAACGGAAATCCGCGTCATCGATACGTACTGGTCCGACCACTGCCGCCATACGACGTTTATGACGGAACTGACGGACGTCGCCTTTGAAGACGGCAAGTTCGCCGTGCCGATTCAGCGGGCCTATGAAGCGTACAAGACGACGAGGGAAAACCTGAACCGCAAGAAGCCCCAGACCCTCATGGACATGGCGACCATCGCCGTCAAAGAGCTGAAGGCTGCCGGCAAGCTTCAGAATCTCGACGAATCGGACGAAATCAATGCCTGCACCATCATCATCCCTGTCGACGTCGACGGCGTGGAAGAAGAATGGCTTCTCCTGTTTAAAAATGAAACCCATAACCATCCGACGGAAATCGAACCCTTCGGCGGTGCGGCAACCTGCCTGGGGGGCTGCATCCGCGATCCCTTGAGCGGCCGCTCCTACGTATACCAGGCTATGCGCGTTACCGGTGCCGGCGATCCCCGTCAGGCCGTCAAGGATACGCTCAAAGGCAAGCTGCCCCAGCGCACGCTGACGACCGGCGCGGCCAAGGGCTACAGCTCCTACGGCAACCAGATCGGCTTGGCGACGGGCGAAGTTAAAGAATATTATAACCAGGGCTTCGTAGCGAAGCGCATGGAAATCGGCGCAGTCCTCGGCGCAGCGCCGCGCTGCAACGTCGTCCGCGAAGCGCCCGTCCCCGGCGACATCATCATCCTTCTCGGCGGCAAGACCGGCCGCGACGGCTGCGGCGGCGCGACGGGCTCGTCGAAGAAGCATACTGTCGAATCCCTGGAAACGTGCGGAGCTGAAGTCCAGAAGGGCAACGCCCTGACAGAACGGAAAATCCAGCGCCTCTTCCGCCGCCACGAAGTGACGGTCCTCATCAAGCGCTGCAACGACTTCGGTGCCGGCGGCGTCTCCGTTGCTATCGGTGAATTGACCGACGGCCTCGACATCAACCTCGACAAGGTTCCGAAGAAATACGAAGGCCTCGACGGCACGGAACTGGCTATTTCCGAATCGCAGGAACGCATGGCCGTCGTCGTCGCGCCGGAACACGTCGACGAATTCATGAAATACGCGGCCGAAGAAAACCTCGAAGCGACCATCGTCGCCGTTGCGACGGATACGAAGCGCCTCGTCATGCACTGGCGCGGCCAGAATATCGTCAACATCACGAGAGCCTTCCTCGATACGAACGGCGTAACCCAGCGCCGCAAGGCCTTCGTCACGGCTCCGGAAGACAAAGATTTCTTTACGGTTCCCGAAGTGACGGACGTCGCCCAAACGTGGCTCGACACGATGGGTACCCTCAATATCGCCTCCGAACAGGGCCTTGCCGAACGGTTCGACAGCACTATCGGCGCCCGTACGGTCCTCATGCCTTTCGGCGGCAAATACCAGAAGACGCCCGTTGAAGGCATGGTCGCCAAGATCCCCGTCATGAACGGCAAGACGACGACGGCCAGCATCTTCACCCACGGCTACGACCCCGACCTGGCGATTTGGAGCCCCTTCCACGGCGCGCTCTACGCTGTCGTCCAGTCCATCGCCAAGCTCGTAGCTCTCGGCGGCGACCGCAAGAAGGTTTATTTGACCATGCAGGAATTCTTCCAGAGCCTCGGCACGAACGAAAAAGCCTGGGGTCAGCCTGTCAGCGCCCTTCTCGGTGCCTATATCGCCCAGAAGGAAATGGGCGTTGCGGCCATCGGCGGCAAGGACAGCATGAGCGGCACCTTTGAAAACCTGACGGTTCCGCCGACCCTCGTATCCTTTGCCATCGTTCCCGAACATACGAAGAATATCATTTCTCCTGAATTTAAACAGCCCGGCAACGCCGTGCTCCTCTTCGACCTGCCTCGCGACGGCGAAGGCATGCCCGATTTCGACGCCTTCAAGGCGAACTGCGACTTCCTCCACGAAGCCGTAGTCGCCGGCAAGGTTAAGGCGATGCATGCCGTCGGACAGGGCGGCGTCGCCGCGGCTATCGCCCAGATGGCCTTTGGCAACGGCCTTGGCGTAGAAGTTGACAATTCCTTCAGCGTCCAGGAGCTTTTCAATCTCCGCTATGGTGCTATTATTGTCGAAACTAATACGGATAACGCTGTCGAATGGGTTCGTCGAGACAACGTATACCGCGTCGGCCTGACCCGCGGCAACGGCCTCATGGAAATCGGTGATGTGAAGATTGCCTTAGCCGACTTGCAGAAAGCCTGGGAAGAACCGCTGAACGGCGTATTCCCCATCAAGAGCGAAAGCGGCGAAGGCGATGCCGAGCTGCCCCTGTTCACGACCTACGGCCCGCGCCGCAGTGAATCCTTCGGCAAGCCCCGCGTCTTCATCCCCGTATGCCCGGGCACGAACTGCGAATACGACTCGGCCGAAGCCTTTGAACGGGCCGGCGCAGTAGCAGATGTCATGGTCCTGCGCAACAACACGGCGCAGGACTTGGCCGAATCGATCGACGAAATGGCCAAGCGCATCGCCCAGGCCCAGATCATCATGTTCCCCGGCGGCTTCAGCGCCGGCGACGAACCGGAAGGCTCGGGCAAATTCATTGCGACCCTGTTCCGAAACCCTGCTCTTACGGAAGCCCTCGAATCGCTCCTGTATCAGCGCGACGGCTTAGCTCTCGGCATCTGCAACGGCTTCCAGGCCCTCATTAAGCTAGGCCTTCTGCCTTACGGCCACGTACAGCCCTTGAAGGCCGACAGCCCGACGCTGACGTACAACACCATTGGCCGTCACCTGTCCCGCATGGTCGACACCAAGGTCGTGTCGGTCATGAGCCCCTGGTTCAGCAACGTCAAGGCCGGCGACGTCCACACCGTCGCGATTTCCCACGGCGAAGGCCGCTTCGTCGCATCGCCGGAACAAATCCGCGAATTAGCTGCCAAAGGCCAGATCGCCACGCAGTACGTCGACCTGTCCGGTAAGGCGACCTACGACAGCGAATACAACCCGAACCAGTCGGTCCTCGCCGTCGAAGGCATTACCAGCCCCGACGGCCGCGTCCTCGGCAAGATGGCCCATACGGAACGGTTCAGTGCCGACGACATCTTCGAAAACATCAGCGGCAACAAGCTCCAGCCCATCTTTGCTGCCGGCGTAGCATATTTTAAATAAAACAGAATATTAAGGAATATAGAAAACCGCCCTGCTTCTGATACGGAGGCAGGGCGGTTTGTATGCGCAAAAGTCGTCGCGAAATAACGCCAGGGTGTTTATATAGAAATAAAGAATAATATTTATTCAATATTTATGTAGGTATATCATGCGTTTTGGATTGACAGACTAAAAAAATCAGATAGAATAATGCTTGGGCGCAATGCTCTAAGTGGAAAAAAGATTGTTTAATTTTTGATAATGGAGATGAATTTAATGTCTACTCTTTTTTCTGATTATTTAAGCTTAAGTGCAGTTGTGTTAGTTATCGGCATGTACGTAATTAACGTATATTGTGCACTGCACGAACAGCAGGATGGCGAAGGCAGTCATACGATATCTAATCGTGTAGGATCGCATTCTTGCGGACATTAATTGATAGTGCTTGCCATGTAAAACTGCAGGGTTCTGTTTTGTAAAAAGCAGTCTTGCAGTTTTATGTGGCTTTTTTATTTTTTTGTATAAATATATACAAAAAGCCTTTTGAGTTTCCTATTTGCGATAGTTTTTTATCGGGGAACTCAAAAGGCTTTTTTAGTATTATTTTTTAGAAAAATTCTTTGTAGTCAAATATTTCTTTTAATTCATCTTCTTTTAGGACTTTTAAACTCTTATATTGACTGGAAATAAGGCCTTTTTTGGAAAATGTATCGAGGATTCGGGTTGCTGTTACGCGGGTCATTCCCGTTACGGCAGCAATTTGTTCATGAGATAAATTAATTTTTGCATTTTGTTTAGATAAAGTATAAATAAGACAGGCTATTTTTGCTTCATTCTTTTTGAACTGACTGTAAAAAATCCAACTATGAAGCAAAGTTATTTTTTTCATAAAAAATGATAACAGATTAGGGATCACTAGATTATCTTTTTGTGCTAACGATAAAAGATTGCCTGCCGATAATTTATATAATCGTGTTTCAGACAAGCTGTTTGTACAAACTATGCGGACTGGAGGAGTTCCGAACGCCTCTTCTCCGATAATTGTTCCGGGATAAAAATAACATAGTGTACGTTCGTCGCCATTTCTGTAAGGAATATATACTCGAATGCTTCCTTTTTCAATGAAATATAAATATTTTGCAGGTTCATCTTTTATAAAAATGATTTCATTTGAATTATGGATTTCACGGATTCCATGACTCAGGAAAAGGTTAATTAAAGGTGCATTATGCTGAGCGGATATATTGCATGACATTCTGTATCCTCCTTTTAAAAATAACACGTTAAAATAACGTAATCGCATATTAATTATGCATTAAAATTAAATAACAGAATGTATAAATGTATACAATACGCCTTAAAATAAAAAGTATATGAAAAAAATATAAAAAAAGAATAGGAATACTACATATTTTTAGTGTTATTTTCAAACATCTCGTATTAATTATAAAAAATGAATACCGATATTTGCTGTTAGTATATCAAGTTCTTTCATTCTAACCTATATTTGACGATGTGTATATAGGATGATCGATATATAAAAAATATAGGTTATTAATAATAAGTAGTGATATTACAAATCGGCGATGACTTAAAGCGGCATGGTTGTATAGAGGTTATTTAAAATATAGTAAAAATGGTGGGTAATTTTTTTTGATTTTAAAATAAATCATGCCTTTTATGAAAATGGTATAAGGCGATACAAAAAATATTTTTAAACATGGGTAAAATAAAGTCATGGATAATGCGAATAACAGATAATAAAAATAATTTTTAGACATAATAAAAAAGGGGCGCTGATAGTATGAACATTGGATTTTTGGGATTAGGCGTTATGGGTTTACCAATGGCTAAAAATTTGATTCAAAAATCGGGCTGCGTCGTGTATGGCTACGATGTTGTCAATGAGCAGCTTGATGAATTCGCAGCAGCCGGCGGACATCCTGTAAAAGAAATGAACGAGGTATATCCGCAATGTGACGTTATCATGCAGATGCTGCCGACGCACGCTATTATTATTGATTCCATTGAACGGGCCATAAAATACGGAAAAAAGGGAAATATCATTATTGATCTGTCATCTACTGCACCGCATATCATCAAAGAAATGTATGAAAAAGTTAAAGCAGCAGGGATGCATTTGTTGGATTCTCCGGTGAGCGGCGGAAATCCTATGGCTATTGCAGGAACATTAGCGATTATGACTGGCGGGGATAAAGCTATTTTTGAAGAAATCAAACCTCTGCTGGAATGCATGGGACACCCTGTATATACTGGCGGCCCGGGAAGCGGCGACGTAACGAAGCTGGTCAACAATACGATTGCCGGCGCATATTTGGCGGCGATTGCTGAAGGGTATGCTTTTGCTGCTAAAGCCGGTATTGATTTGCAGACTACCTTTGATGCGACTCGTGCCGGTTTTGCTGGAGGACCGCTGTATGACAATAAAGTACCAAAGATTATTGCTAGAGACTATGAGCCGGGCGCGCGTATTGCTGTACATCGAAAGGATTTGATCAATGCGAAAGCATATGCTCACCATCTTGGCGTTGATTTGCCTGTCAGCGATGTAACGCTGCGCATTATGGACTGGATGGCCGACAATGGATATATCGATATAGATCAGGCAGGTATGATCAAATATTTTGAATCGAAAATGGACGTTATTGTTGGAAACGATCTGTAGGAAGGAATAGACGATGAAATGTACCTTAGTTGGCAATGCAGGCATATATCTGCGGGACAGAAAACATTCTATACTTATCGACAGTTTGTACGGAGGAAACGAGTTTTTTAATCAAAAACCTAGCGAGGTATGCTGTGCTGCCGAAGGCAAGGGAAATCTTTTTCGAAATACAGACGTTCTTTTGTTTACTCATCGCCATGAAGATCATTTTAGTTCTCGGTATGTAAATAATTATTTAAAGAACAATGAAGTTCGCCATGTATACGTGCCGGACGTTAGCGGAAATCAATTGGAATATGAGGACACCGGGATAATTCGAACGACGAAGGAGGGGGCTCGGGTCATTACTGTCGGTCAGAAGGGCGAAGCTATTTTTTATGACAAAATATATCCAGATAGTTGGGTTATATTTTTTAAAACAAAACATATGGGCAATGCTTTGTTTGATGTTCCTCACTACAGTATTGCTCTTGTGTTAAACGGAAGCGGTTATTTATTTATGGGGGATACGGACTGGTCGTATCCTGTGCGAAATATCCGCAATATGTTGTCGCAAACGCAGCTAAAGAGTATTTTTATAAATCCTCTTTCTTATGCGGATCGCCGCCGTCGTCAATGGCTGAGGGAATTAGGCTGCCCGCAAGTTCTTTTGTACCATATTCCCTTTGCTGATGATGACGTATCTGGTATACGGCAGTTGACAAATTTGGAAACCGATTTTTATCAGCTAAAAGAGGGATATGCCTTAAAAGAAAATCGGCAGACAGTGTTCATTAATTAATTTTTATAAAATTTTTATATGAAAAGGAGAGATGTTTTATGTACGACAAAGAGTTCTTGAAAGACGCATATCGGAGAATGACGACGATTCGTGCGTATGAATCCAAGGTTGAAGAAATATTCCTTGCCGGGGAATTGCCGGGATTTACGCATTTGTATATCGGGGAAGAAGCTTGCGGCGTCGGCGTATGCGAAAATTTGAATGATGACGATTATATTGAAAGCACGCATCGCGGTCATGGTCACTGCATTGCCAAAGGCGCCGATGTCAAAAAGATGATGGCTGAATTATACGGAAAAGAAACGGGATATTGCCATGGAAAAGGCGGCTCCATGCATATTGCAGACTTCTCTATCGGCATGCTCGGCGCAAACGGTGTTGTAGGCGCAGGGTATAATTTGGCTATGGGTGCTGCGCTGGCCGCTAAACTAAGAGGGTCCAAACAAATTGCCGTCGCATTTTTCGGAGACGGCGCTTCCAATCGCGGTACATTCCATGAATCGTGCAATATGGCCTCCGTTTGGAAACTTCCTGTACTCTACGTATGTGAAATGAATCAGTGGGCTTCCACGACTCCATATCTCACGGCAACGTCGGTCAAAGATATTTCTGTCCGCGCCGTTGGATATGATATGCCTGGCAAGAGCGTAAATGGCAACGATTTCTTTGCCGTATATGAAGCGGCTAAAGAAGCTGTGGAATATGTCCGCAGCGGCAAGGGTCCATATTTACTTGAATTGAAAACATATCGTATTAAAGGCCACTTCGTGGGCGACCCGGAATTATATCGTACAAAAGAAGAAGTAAACGAACATTTTACTGAAGACGATCCCATTCAAAATTTCCGCAAAACCGTATTGGAAAAAGGCTGGCTGACTGAAGCAGAAATGGACAAGATGGATGAAGACGCGAAGAATCTCGTGTTGGAAGCTGTTAAAGAAGCCGATGCGGCGCCATATCCCGCGCCGGAAGAATTGATGGCCAATTATTATATAGATTAGAACCGTAAAGTGATTTCGTGATACAGGAATAAATGAAGGAGGCATATCCATTATGAGAAAGATTACATTTTCTGTAGCAACACAGGAAGCCATGAGAGAAGAAATGCAGCGCGATAAGAACGTATTCCTTATGGGTGAAGATATAGCACGGCAGGGCGGCATTTTTGGACAGTTTAAAGGGTTAGCTGACGAATTTGGAAAAGAACGCGTACGCGATACGCCGATTTCCGAAACGGCAATTATTGGCGGCGGCGTCGGCGCGGCCTTAGCAGGCATGCGTCCTGTCGTGGATATGCATTTTGCTGATTTTATCGGCGTACCGATGGACGAAATTTTAAATCAAATGGCTAAAGCACGGTATATGTTCGGCGGTCAGGCTAAGGTTCCCCTTGTACTCCGTGCACCTGACGGCATGACGCGCGGCGGCGCGGCGCAGCATTCCCAATGTCTGGAAGCTTGGTTTATGCATATTCCCGGTATCAAGGTCGTTATTCCTTCCAACCCTGCCGATGCGAAAGGTCTGCTGAAATCGGCTATTCGCAGCGATGATCCCGTTCTTTATTTTGAACATAAAAAATTATTTTCTATGAAAGGCGAAGTTCCCGAAGGCGAATACCTTACTCCTATTGGAAAGGCGAATGTCGCTAAAGAAGGTACTGACTTAACGATTGTGTCTTATTCTTTCTACATGACGAACGTCTTGGCTGCAGCGAAAGAATTAGATAAAGAAGGAATTCATGCAGAATGCATTGATTTGAGGACTATTTCTCCGCTTGATATGGATACGATTTATGAATCTCTCAAGAAAACAAAACGTCTCATGATCGTTCATGAAGCTGTTAAGCAAGGCGGCGTCGGCGCGGAAGTTGCAGCGCGGACGGCGGAAGAAATGGTTGATTATCTCGATGCGCCGATTGTACGATTGGGCGCGCCCTTTGTTCCGATTCCTTATGCGCCGACGCTGGAACGTCTGGTCAAGATTGAACCAGAAGATATCGTAAAAGCCGTAAAGGAAATGATGGAAAATAAGAGATAGTGTACGCATTTAGTGGAAAGGGCTGATGGTTAATGAACCCGAAATATGCAAACATAGATTTTGCCAGTTTAGATAAACGGCGGAAAATTCATATTATATTGCCGGTATTTCTCGTATCGGTTATCGCGTTTCTCGACCGTGTAAATATTGCTTACGCCGGAATGACAATGCAGAACGACTTAGACTGGCTGACTCCGGAAATTTTTGGAGCCGGCGCAGGAATGTTCTTCTTAGGATATTTCTTCTTCGAACTTCCTGGTTCCTTGATTGCGGCTAAATTCGATGCCTGCAAATGGATTGCCCGTATTATGTTTACCTGGGGCGTCGTATGCGGCCTGTTGGCATTTATGACTTCGGAATTTCAGTTTTATCTGTTCCGATTTTTATTGGGAGCTTGCGAAGCCAGCTTATATCCGGTTATCTACGCTGTATTGTTCCCAAGGTGGTTTTTAGCTAAAGAACGGGCAGCGGCCATTTCACTTATGCTGACCAGTCTTTTAATAGCTGCTATTATCGGCGCGCCTGTAGCTGGATTTTTATTGGAACTTGATTTATTTGGTTTCCATGGCTGGCAGACATTATTTTTAATTGAAGCCGTACCGGCTATTGTATTTACGTTTGTATTTCTGTTTTGGGTAAAAGATCGCCCGGATAAAGTTAAGTGGTTGTCTCCGCTTGAAAAAGAATACTTAAATGAAACAATCGCTGCTGAAGATCGGGCGAAAGAAGCTGTTAAAAAATATACGATTTGGCAGTCTTTGACAGATAAACAAGTTTGGCGTTTGTGTGTCATCTATTTCACATGGATAACGGGTTTCTGGGGATTTAATTTCTGGATGCCGCAGGTTCTTCACAGCTTGTCCGGATGGTCTACGACGCTGGTAGGGATTGCTATTGCCCTGCCGATGGCCGTAGCTCTCGTAGCGCAGGTTATCGTCGGCAACAGCTCTTCAAGAACTGGTGAAAAACGCTGGCATGTAGCCGGGTGCATGTTCTTAGGCGCAGTAGGTTTGATTTGCGCTCCCTTTATTACGAACAGCTTACTTAATTTGTTCTTTATTTGCCTCACTGCTGTCGGCGTATATGCCGCGATGGGTACATGGTGGTCTGTGCCGACAACCTTCTTAAGCGGCGCGGCGGCAGCCGGCGCGACTGCCTTGATCAATTCTATTGCAAACTTGGGCGGATACCTTGGACCGTTTATGCTTGGCGTAATCAAACAGAATACTGGATCGACCGATTTAGGATATTTTGCATTAGGCGGCATGCTGGTCATTTCCGGATTAGTTATGCTGACCTTGCCGAAGAAGACGGCTGTTGAAATTGGACAAGAAAAATAAATAGAATACGTGCCGGCAGCGTGTATACTGCCGGCATCTAAAAGGAGGTTATGGCTATGGCAACAGAAATTACCATGCCCCAATTAGGCTTGACTATGACCGAAGGCACCGTGTCGCAGTGGCTTAAGCAAGAAGGGGATGTTGTAAAACAAGGTGATGAAATCGTCGAAGTCGAAACGGATAAGATCAGTAATATCGTAGAAGCCCATGAAGACGGAGTGCTTTTGAAGATTGTAGCGCAAGAAGGCGATGTGCTGCCGGTTAAAGGCGTGATGGGGTATATTGGCCAGCCTGGCGAGCAGGTCGGAGATGGAACGCCGGCTGATGCTCCCGCTGTGGAAGCCGTTGAAGTTTCCATGACGCAGGAAGATATACCGGTCAGCGTGCCGACGCAAAATACCGTCGTAGACGGATGGGTATTGGCTACGCCATATGCCCGCAAATTAGCGAAAGACGCCGGCATCGACTTGGCTTTGGTATCCGGTACGGGATATAACAATCGCGTAGTCGGTAAAGACGTAGAAGCTTATAAAGCATCCAGTAAAGTAAGAATTTCCCCGACAGCTGCGAAAGTTGCCGCAGAATTAGGCGTTAATCCCGCAGATGTACATGCGGAAGGACGTATTATGAAGGCGGACGTGTTACAAGCCGCAGGCGTACAACCTGCTTCCGCTGTCGTCAACGTGCCGGCAGCAGCTATGGCTGCTCCAGAGAAAAAAGCGGAGGCTGCGCCGCCTAACGGAGAAAAACTTAAAGGCATGAGAAAAGTTATCGCTCAGCGTTTGGGAGAAGGTTGGCGTAATACGCCGCACGTTCATCATACCGTAGAAATTAATATGACGGAAGCGACGGCGCTGCGTGAAAAATTCATCGCTATGGGCAAGAAATTTTCCTTTACGGATCTTATCATTAAAGCGATGTGTAAGGTTCTCGAAGAATACCGCAATGCCAACGACAGCTTAGACGGCGATTACATTATTCATAATCCGGAAATTAATATGGGCGTCGCCGTGGCGCTTGACAGCGGCCTGATCGTTCCGGTTATTCGAAATGCTAATCATCTCGGTTTGATGGATATTCATGCTAAAGTAGGGGAATTAGCTAAGAAAGCCCGCGAAGGGAAACTGTCCCCCGATGAATTGACCGGCGGCACATGTACGATCAGTAATTTGGGAATGTATGGATGCGATCATTTTACGCCTATTGTAAATCCTCCGGAAGCGACGATACTCGGCGTATGCCGGACTGTTGAAAAACCGGTAGTCGTTAACCATGAAATTGTTATTGCTCCGATGATGAATGCTGTCTTAGGATATGATCATCGAGTTATCGACGGTGCGACGGCTGGTTTGGTAACATCCAGACTTCGGGAATATTTGGAAAATCCCTTGCTGCTGCTTTAATATAACCTGTTTAACTATCTGCCGGCTTCATGGAGCCGGCAGTAGCGCAAAGGAGGATTATTACCATGGCTTCAGAAATTACAATGCCTCAATTGGGGCTGACAATGACAGAAGGAACTGTTTCTCAATGGCTTAAGCATGAAGGAGATAGCGTAAAAGTCGGCGATGAAATCGTTGAAGTAGAAACCGATAAAATCAGCAACGTTGTCGAAGCACATGAAGACGGAGTGCTTTTGAAAATTGTTGCGCAAGAAGGAGATGTTTTACCGGTTAAAGGCATTATGGGGTATATTGGACAACCGGGAGAACAGGTTGGGGACGTCGCTCCGGCAGAAGTTCCCCTATCGCCGGTCAGCGAGTCTGCTTCAGCGCCGCCGCCGGCAGTTGAAGGTAAAAAGCGCATTGTCATTATTGGCGCAGGCCCCGGAGGTTATGTAACGGCAATTAAAGCGGCCCAGCTGGGAGCAGACGTGTCGATTGTCGAAAGCGGAAATGTCGGAGGAACCTGCTTAAATGTTGGTTGTATACCGACTAAAGCGTTGATTCACGCAACCTCGTTGTATAACGCTGTTATACATGAAGCGTCTAAAGTCGGCGTTATGGTCAATGAAGCGACGTTAGACTGGCGCAAGGCCCAGCAGTTTAAAGCGTCCATTGTGAATCGGCTTGTCGGCGGCGTAGACGGATTGCTGAAGGCAAACGGCGTAAAGAAATACAACGGCGTAGGCATCGTAAAAGATGCTCATACAGTTCAAGTAGGCGCTGAAACGATACCGGCCGATCATATTATTTTAGCGGTAGGCTCCGAGCCCGTCCACCTGCGGTTCCCAGGAGCTGATCTTCCCGGCGTTATTGATAGTACGGGTGCGCTGGCGTTAGATAAAATTCCAAAATCTCTCGTTATTATCGGAGGCGGTGTTATCGGTATCGAATTTGCCTCTATGTTTGCGGCAGCCGGCACGAAATGTACAGTTGTCGAAGCGTTGCCGAATATATTGCCGCCCATTGATAAAGAAATCGTCGCCATGGTACAGGCTGATTTAGAAAAAAAGGGTATTACGATTTTAACGAGTGCTAAAGTAGAATCTATTTCTCAAAGCGGATCGGAATTAGCCGTACATATGGATTACAACGGAACAAAGCAGGAAGTTGTCGGAGAAAAGGTTATCATGGCCGTAGGCCGGCGGGCTATGACGAGTGGCATCGGCTTAGAAGAAGTCGGCGTAGCTATGGAACGCGGCAAAGTGACGACTAATGAACACTTCCAAACGAGTATTCCTAATATCTTTGCTATTGGCGACTGCAATGGCAAAATGATGCTGGCGCATGCTGCATCGGCGCAGGGTGTTGCGGCTGTCGAGTATATTATGACCGGTAAAGGCACCTATCATGATGAAACGGTACCGTCTTGTATTTATTTAGAACCGGAAGTTGCCAGTGTAGGCCTCAAAGAAGAAGAGTTACAAGCAAAAGGCATTGCCTACCAATGCGGACGATTCTCTTTGTCAGGCAATGGCAAGACCCTGATTGAAAACGGCGGGGTCGGGCTGATCAAAATTTTAGCCGATAGTAAATACGGACAAGTGTTAGGTGTTCATATGTATGGACCAAGAGTAACGGATTTGATCGCTGCATGTGCATTGGCCATTCGTTTGGAAACAACTGTCGACGAACTGACATCTACCGTATGGGCCCATCCTACCGTAGGCGAGGCTATTGGCGAGGCGGCTGAAGCTGTATTTGGAAATGCGATTCATTGGCCTCCTAAAAAGAAATAAGGGATAAAATAGTTTGGCAACGGCCTCCGAATTGCGTCTGGTTACCGTTGCCGAAGATGGGGATTGGCGTATGCTAATCCCCAATCTTTATAAAAAGAAGGTGTTTATATGAAAAAGACAATGAAATGCGTCATTAAAGCAGCGCCTAAAAAAGGCTGTTTATCTCTCGTAGAACGGCCTATTCCCCGGCCGGGACCGAATGATGTTCTTATCAAGGTACATGCAGTCGCTATTTGCGGGACCGATGTCCATATTTCGGAATGGGCCCCCTTTGCAAGCGATAGGATGAAACCTCCATGCATTATTGGGCATGAATTTTCTGGAGAAGTAGTAGAAAGAGGAAAACTGGTTGAAGGCATTGAGATTGGAGATCATGTATCAGCAGAAACGCATCTTGTTTGTCATATGTGCGAACCTTGCCGGAACAATGATTTTCACGTATGCAGCCATACGAAGACTATCGGTTTGTCTCGTCACGGCGCGTTAGCTGAATACATCGTCATTCCTGCGGAAAACGCCGTCGTATTTGATAAGTCTGTATCATGGGAAATACTCAGTCTTATGGAGCCGTATATTGCGGCAGTTCATGCCGTTACGACATTTTCCGTCAGCGGCCGTTCCGTCGCAATTATTGGCTGCGGACCCATTGGGGCGATGGCCGTCGGAATAGCAAAGGCCTGCGGCGCTGCAAATGTCATTGCGCTTGAACCGAACGAGATGCGTTTGCAAAAAGGCGGAGAAATGGGCGCAGATGCGATGATAAATCCTATCGGCCAAGATTTAGCTGAAGCGGTCCGCACCGTAAACGGAGGGAAACCTGTAGACATCGTTATTGATTTTTCTGGAAATGTGCAGGCAATTGGACAGGCGTTAACATATATTCGCCCGGCGGGGAAAATTGTAATATTAGGGTTGTCGGAACGCAATTTGGACATACGGCTGGACTCGTTTGTATATAGCGGTCTTACGCTGCAGGGAATTGCCGGGCGGCGCATGTATATCGATTGGGAAACTGGCAAAGGATTATTAAAGGCCGGACTGTCTCTTGCCCCCATCATTACTCATGTGCTTCCTATGGCGGAATACGAACGTGGTATCGAGTTAATGAAAACAGGACAATGCTGCAAATGCGTGTTGACGATACCGTAATCATTTTGTTTGATGCACCGTGATTGGATGTGATAAACGTGAAATATATAGAATTAACCACGACAGACGCTTATACCAATTTAGCGACTGAAGAATATGTATTTACCTGTCTTGACCCGCAGGAAGAATATTTTATGCTGTGGCAAAATGACAATGCGCTGCTTATTGGCAAGCACCAAAATACCGTTGAAGAAATAAATCAAGCCTTTGTGGATGAGAATCATATTGCTGTCGTGCGCAGACTTACCGGCGGCGGAACTGTGTATCATGACAAAGGAAATCTTAACTTTACTTTTATTGTCCATCAGCAAAGAGCTGACACCTTTAGCTTTCATGTGTTTGTTGAGCCCGTATTGAGCGTTTTGCATCAACTGGGAATTCCTGCTCAATTTTCCGGACGGAACGATTTGACGATTGGCGGCATGAAGTTTGCCGGTAACGCGCAGTATGCTAAACACGGAAGAGTCTTAGCACATGGATGTATGATGCTGGATGCCAACGTGGATTACTTATCGCAGGCATTACAAGTAAAAAAAGCAAAATATGAATCTCGAGGCATTAAGTCGGTGCAAAGCCGGGTTACTTACATTAATAAGCATTTGGATACGCCGTTGGCAATGAGTCAGTTTAAAACGTTGTTGCGAGAAGCAGTATTTCTAAAGAATAACATAGAACCATACGAATTGACGGATGCAGATAAGGCGGCGATTCAAGAACTGCGCGATAAAAAATATGCGACCTGGGAATGGAATTACGGTATTTCGCCGGCATATAATATGAAGCGAGAAAAGAAGTTCCCTTCCGGACTCGTAACTGTTTATATGCAAGTTGCTAAGGGATATATTCAGGAGATACACTTTTACGGAGATTTTTTTGGCAATGAAGATATGGGCGAGTTGGAGAAACAGATACAGGGAACTGCTGTGAATGAAACATTACTGCCTGTCTTGCGTTCTCTTTCTGTGGAAAAATACATGAACGGTATTACTGCTGACGATGTTTATCAGCTTATTGTATACGAGTAAAACTTGATCTGCATATAATGAATCAATCCCGGATTTACCGTTATGGTAAGTCCGGGATTGATTCATGTTGGTTGGTGATATAATGGTAAAGGGTGTTTGGAAAACAAATAAAGAAATATGCACTACGCTGGAGATATAATGTGATTTACTGCTAATCCAGCATGATAGGAACTGCGGACAAGAGGGCCGCTGACGACGTGAGAAAATCCAATTTCTAGCGCTGTTTGTCTATATTTTTCAAACGTCTCTGGCGTAACATACTCGGCAACGGGCACGTGATGCACAGACGGCTGGAGATATTGGCCTATGGTTACTACAGTTACTCCGGCATTATATAAATCATGTAGCGTTTCCAGCAAGTCTTCTGCCGTTTCGCCAAAGCCGACCATGATTCCGCTTTTTATGATACTGTGAGGCGTATAATCAGCAGCTGCGCGTAAAATTTTCAGTGACTGATCGTAATCAGCGATCGGACGGATTTTTGGAAAAAAGCGCCGAACGGTTTCAATATTATGATTGAATACTGTAGGATGAGAGTTCATGACAATTTTCAGCGCGTCGAGGTCCCCTTTGAAATCAGGCGTCAAGACTTCGGTTGTCGTTTCAGGACAAGCCTGTTTTAGACAATGGACGACGTCGGCAAATTGTTCAGCTCCGCCATGAGGCAAGTCATCTCTCGTGACCGATGTAATTACAACATGGCGCAATCCTAAGTGGACTGCAGCTTCTGCCACATGTTTCCCTTCTTGCGGATCTAATACATCGGGACGACCTTTAGGAACTGCGCAGTATTTACAGGCTCGCGTGCAAGTACCGCCTAAGATTAAGAACGTAGCTGTTTTATTGCCAAAGCACTCACCTATATTTGGACAGTCGGCACTTTCGCAAACCGTATGCAGTTGTAATCCTTTTACCAGACGATGAACATCTTTATATGTTTCATCATTACGTATCCGCTGCTTTAGCCAGGCGGGTTTCTGCAAGGGGCTTTTTTTCATATGACTATCCTCCCGCTTTGTATTATATATTAAAAGTATAATATAAATAAGAAATAGACATTGTAAAACGATATACATTTAGCGAAATATTTTTATTCTTTTAACTATGGTGATATTTGATATATAATGGTAATAATTAAGAGAATGGATGAAGAATCTTTTTAGGGAGGTAAACGAAGGTGGTTCGTATTATGCGAATAGCAATGAGCATAGTCGTTCTGTTTTTTGCGTTTGCGGAAGAAGGTTTTTCGCAGAGCGACTGGCGGCAGACTGCCTATTCCATTGCGGCCGGGCAGATTGGGGCCGTCAACGCTTACCGCATAGAGGACGACTTGATATGGCGGCGCATTGACGACAGCCGGTTTGCGGCATTTAAGGGCATGCAGCTGCCGACAGATGCCTCGGACTGGTCGGTAAAGTTTTTCTACCGCAGCGACGTATTTCCCCGCTATGGCAGCGCATCGCTGTCCCAGGATTACAGCTCCATGCAGCTGGGCTACGAAGCGGGGCGCGTGTGGAATTGGCGCGGCGGCACGATGCGGCAAGGGCTGTTTTACTTGTCAGGGTCTTCGAACGCGTATTTGAGCAGTTACGACTCCGGCGGCATATCGTACGGCGGCGCGTCGTCGGCCATGAAGAAATACGGCGCGGCCTGGTATACGTCGTGGGAGGGCGCGGATTCCCACCGCATAGAAGGCGTGTTTCGGGTGACGAGCCTGCGGAATCAGTTGTCCTATACGGACGAGGCCGGTCAGAGCCGGTCGGAAGCGTACCGAACGTGGATGCCGGCGCTGGGACTGCGTTGGTACCAGACGAAGTTTGCAGCGGACAGCTTCTTTTGGGAGCCCCAGGTCGGCGTGTCCTTTGGCTATATGAATCTGCCGTCTGTAGGGTCGACGGCGGTGTATACGCCGAAGAATCAGACGCTGCTTACGGGAAAGGCCGGCCTCATGGCTGGAAAGACCTATCGTATCCGCGGCAATCAGGGGCTGGCCTACGGCCGGTTTGAAGTGCAGCGTGATTTTACCGGCCCCCTGTATGGAGAAGGCAAGGATGTGCAGAGCGGCGATTCGGCTTCTGTGTCGCTGGGGACGGGACCGTCCTCCTGGTATAACATGACAGTCGGTACGTCCTTCGCCATGGGGCAGGGAAATTCGATTTGGGGCGAGCTGACGCGGCGCTTCGGCTCCGATATGAGGCAGACGTGGAGTGTAACCGGCGGCCTGGTCCTGCGTTGGGGCGGCGCGAAAAAGGAAGACCGGGAAGAGTTCAAACGGCTCAAAGAGGACGAACGTTCCTTGAAACACGATAAGGACGCAAATAAAGACGGAAAAAAATAACATCCCGCAGGCATGTCGGCTGCAGCTGCCGGACATGCTTACGGGATGCTTTGCGTTACGGATGATATTGCCGCATGGCGATTTTTTGCTGACGGCGGGCGAAGACGCTCATGATGAGCACGATGACGCCGGCCAGGACGAAGACGAATTTGATGCCGACGAAGGTCGCAATGACCCCGCCGAGAAGGGGACCAGCCATAGAACCGATCTGCTGGGCTGAAAAGAGGAGGCCGAAGACGCGGCCTTTCATGTGGGACGTCGTGTTTTCTGCTAAAATTGCGTTGATAGACGGATAAATGCCGGAGAAGAACAGGCCGATGGCAAACTGCGTCGCGGCGAAGTAATAGAGGTCATCCGGAACGGCTTGCAGGAAGAATACGAGGCTCGTGGCGAACAGGGCGTAGGTCAGCGACGTGTGGAACCCGTGGTGCTGGCCGAATCGGCCCCACAAGGGCGAAGAAACGGCGCTGGCAAAGCCTCCCAGAGAGAAGACGAGGCCGGAAATGAAGATCAGGTTGTCTAGCTGGCCGGCTAATTCCGTTACGTACGTTGTCAGGACAGGCTGGATGATGAGGATGACCATCTGCACGAAGACGGCGAAAATCAGCATGTTGCGGATGAGGGGATGATGCCACAGGCTTCCCTCGTCTGCCGGCGCGGCGGCCTGCGCCGTTTCTGCCGGAGCGTCCGTGTCAGGCGGTTCCTTGATGAAGAATACGAGGACGAGAAAGTTTAAGAATAAAGCGCCTGCGGCGAGGAAAAAGGACATGCGCATGCCGAAGATTTCCGCCAGTAGCCCGCCGAACAGGGGACCGATAACCCCACCGGCCGTCAGGGCGCCCTGCATGACTCCCAGGCAGATGCCCAGTTTTTTAGGAGGCGCGTACGTCGTCATAATAGCCAGCTCCATAGGCCACAGGCCTGCGGCGAAGCCCTGGAACATGCGCATGAACGTCAGCTGCAGCGGCGAGGTGACGATGCCGCCGAGAAAATAGCTGATCGCCAGCAGCAGGCTGGAACGGATCGCCATGAGCCGTTTGCCTTTTTTATCGGCCAGGCGTCCCCAGATCGGGGCCATAATCGCGCTGACGGCGAAGGTCGACGAAAAGACGACGCCGGACCAAATATTGACCGAAGACGCGTCTACGCCCAGCTCCCGCGTCAAATACATGGGCAGAAAGGGAATAAGCATCGTGTAGCTGGAAGACATGAACACGACGTTGCAGGTTAATATGGCTAAACAGACTTTCCAATTCATGATCGATTCGCCTCTTTTATATGGTATATTCTATATATTTCTTTATATACTTATAATAATCTATTTGAGTACGTTCATTATACTGCAACTTTTTGGAAAATGATAGACCCGTCGGTTGGTCTTGCTGAATTCATGCCGGACTTATATAATAAAGACACCGCATGGCGACAGGCGGGCATGCCGCCGCCTTTTCCTGCGGAAGGACAAGACTTGAAAAGAAGGAACGCTGCATGATTATATATCTCCTGAAGCGCATAGCCGGCGCTGCCGTCGTGCTGTGGGCTATTATTACGATTACCTTCGGGCTGATGCACGCCATACCGGGTGGCCCGTTTACACAGGAAAAGAAGCTGCCGCCGGCCGTCATGGAAAACATCGAAGCCCGATACCATCTGAACGACCCGCTCTGGAAGCAGTATGCCGATTACGTCAGCCGGGCCGCCGTATTGGATTTGGGCCCGTCTTATAAATACCCGGGCCGCACGGTGAACGACATCATCGCCGAAACCTTTCCCGTATCGGCCGTTTTGGGATGCATCAGCCTGTGCCTGGCCGTCGGCGTCGGCGTGGCGGCCGGTCTGGCTGCAGCCTGGTACAAGAACCGCTGGCTCGATTACGCCCTGATGCTTGGTGCGACCTTCGGCGTATCCGTTCCCAGCTTTATTATCGCGGCGCTGCTGGTGCAGCTGTTCGCCTTTACCTGGCCTGTGCTGCCGGCGGCGATGTGGAAGGGGCCGTCCTACGTCATCCTGCCGGCATTGGCCCTGGCGGCTCATCCGACGGCCTTCGTCATGCGCCTGACCCGTTCCAGCGTGCTTGACGCGCTGGGACAGGACTATATACGTACGGCCCGTTCCCGCGGCGCAGGAAAATACTCCCTCCTGTGCCGCCACGCCCTGCGCAACGCTTTGCTGCCGGTTGTCAGCTACATCGGCCCCTTGGCGGCGGACTTGCTGACAGGCAGCTTTATCGTCGAGTCCATGTTTGCCATTCCCGGCCTGGGGCGGCATTTTGTTACCAGCATATATAACCGTGATTATACGGTCATATTGGGGATTACGATTTTTTACAGCTTTCTTATCATGCTGATGAATTTATTGGTAGATCTGGTGTATCCGCTGCTGGACCCGCGGATTGCCTTGAAATCGCGTAAGGGGGAATGACCATGGACGCTCGTGAATTTGAGCCTATCGGGCCGGAAGCGCGCCTGGAGCCCTATGTTCCGCCGCAGAAGCTGCGCGAGCGGGGCTGGCGGCAGATGAAAAAAAATCGTCTGGCCCTCTGGGGCATGGCGATTGTCGCCGTCATGACCGTGTTGGCCGTCGTCGGGCCGTGGCTGTCGCCGTATACGTACGACGCGCAGAATTTCGCCATGGCCAATGCCTGGCCGTCGCGGGAGCACTGGTTCGGAACCGACTCACTGGGACGGGATTTGTTCGTCCGCGTCCTGTACGGCGCGCGCATTTCCTTGTCTATAGGACTGGTTGCCAGCCTGATCAACGTGTGCATCGGCGTACTGTACGGCGGCGTCGCCGGCTTGGTCGGCGGCCGGACGGAACGGATCATGATGCATATCGTCGACGTCTTGTATTCGATTCCCATGCTGCTGTACGTCATCCTGCTCATGGTAGTATTTCGTCCGGGCCTGCTCAATATTTACCTGGCCCTGGGCATATCGTACTGGCTCAACATGGCTCGTATCGTCCGCGGCCAGATACTTAGCTTAAAGCAGCAGGATTACGTGCTGGCTGCGCGGTCCTGCGGCGCGTCGACGTGGCAGATCCTGCGCCGCCACATGATTCCCAACTGCGTCGGCCCGATCATCGTCACGTTGACCTTATCCATTCCCGACGCTATTTTTACGGAGGCTTTTCTGAGCTTTATCGGATTGGGCGTATCAGCGCCCATGGCCAGCTGGGGCGTACTGGCTTCGGAAGGCATCAACAGCATGCGATCCTTCCCGTTTCAGCTGTTCTTTCCGGCGGCGGCTCTGAGCCTGACCATGCTGGGGTTCATGTTTCTCGGCGACGGCCTGCGCGACGCCTTGGACCCGCAGAATCAGAAGGAGGGAAGCCGATGAAGCCGTTATTAGAAATCGATAGGCTGTCCGTGTCGTTCCGCACGTACCGCGGCGTCCTCGAAGGGCTGCACGACGTATCGTGGCAGGTATATCCCGGTGAGACCGTGGGCATCGTCGGCGAATCGGGCTGCGGCAAATCCATTACGGCCCAGTCGGCGATGAAGTTGCTGCCGGAGGAAACGGCGATGTATACGAACGGCCATATTTACTGGGACGGCCGGGACATACTGCCCTTGCGCGAGAAAGAGATGAACGCGCTGCGGGGCCGGCAGATGGCCATGGTATTCCAGGATCCCATGACCTCGCTGAATCCGGTGCTGACGATAGGCAGCCAGATTCGCGAAGGCCTGGATGCGGCGAAATTCAACAGCCGGAGGGAACGGGATGAACGGGCCCTGGCGCTGCTGCAAGCCGTAGGGATTACAAATCCGGAAAAACGGCTGGGCCAATATCCTCACGAGCTGTCCGGCGGCATGCGCCAGCGCTGCCTCATCGCCATGGCCTTGGCCGGCGAGCCGCGGCTGCTCTTTGCCGACGAGCCGACGACGGCTCTCGACGTGACGACGGAAGCGCAGGTATTGGCGCTGATTCAGAAGCTGCAGAAGCGGCTGGGCATGGCCGTCGTCCTCATTTCCCACAACCTCGGCGTCATCGCTCAGATGTGCCGGCGCGTGTATGTCATGTACGCCGGCTGCGTCGTCGAAGAGGGGGCCGTAGAAGATATCTTTTATCGGCCCGCCCATCCGTATACGCAGGGGCTGCTGGCGTCGCTGCCGGACCCGTCCCGGCCGGACAAGGACCTGACGGGCATCGACGGCCAGGCTCCCGATTTGTTCCATATGCCGGAGGGCTGCCGCTTTTATCGCCGCTGCTCGCGAGCCATGCGCGTCTGCACGCATAGTCTGCCGCCGCCGTATGAGCTGGGCGGCGGCCATCGCGCGGCGTGCTGGCTCCTGTGCCCGGAAAGGAGGAAGGGCTGTGAATCTGATTGAGGCTGTTCATATTACGAAGCAATTCGTCGCAGGCCGGGACTGGCTGGGACGGCCGAATAAGGTAGTGACGGCCGTTCGCGACGTATCTCTGGCTATACGGCCGGGCGAGACCGTCGGCTTAGTCGGAGAATCGGGCTGCGGTAAATCGACCTTTGCCCGCACCGTGCTGGGACTGTACGAAAAGACGGGCGGCCAGGTGCTGTATAAGGGACAGGATACGGCAGAGGCCGATGTGGCCAAAGCGTACCGGCGCTGTGTCCAGATGATTTTTCAGGACCCCTATTCGTCCCTGGACCCTCGTATGACCGTCGGCGACATTATCAGTGAACCCCTGCGGAACTACGGCCTTTGCCCCACGGCGGAGGAACGGCGGAAGAACGTAGAGGCTCTCTTGGAGATGGTTGACTTGCGGGCCGAAGCGGCCCAGCGCTATCCTCATGAATTCAGCGGCGGCCAGCGGCAGCGCGTCGGCATTGCCCGCGCCCTGGCTTTGAAGCCGGAATGCGTGTTCTGCGACGAGCCCATTTCGGCCCTAGACGTGTCCGTGCAGGTGCAGATCGTCAATATGCTGAAGCGGCTGCAGCAGGAGCTGGGCTTAGCCTATTTGTTTATTTCCCATGATTTGGCTATGGTGCATCACGTTAGCCGCCGTATTGGCGTCATGTATTTAGGCCGTCTCGTCGAGCTGGGACCAGGCGGCGACGTATTTCACCGGCCCCTTCATCCCTATACGAAGCTGCTGATTTCCGCTGTGCCGCGTCCCGACCCGGGACAAAAACGGCGCGTCGTCGTCGAAGGGGAAATTCCCGGGCCCTTCGACGTGCCGTCGGGCTGCGTGTTTCATCCGCGCTGTCCCTATGCGTCGGAACAGTGCCGTCGGGAAGAGCCCCTGTGGCGGAAGGTGCGGCCGGAGCGGTACGTCGCCTGCCACGTTGTGGCGGAGGAGGGGCTATGATGAAACGGATATTGGCGATGATCGGCTTGGGGCTGCTGTTGTTGGCCTGCTGGGGCTGCGGGGCTGCGCCTCGTCCCGATACGGTGAGCTATGTGCTGGAAGCCGAGCCGTCGCGCCTGGACCCGGCGATGACGACAGCCCTGCCGGAGAGCAACGTGGAACTGCAAATTTTCGAGGGGCTGACCCGCTTAGACGGCCATGACGTGCCGCAGCCGGCCTTGGCCGCTTCGTGGCATATTTCACCGGACGGCCGGGTGTATACGTTTTATCTGCGCGACGGTATCTGCTGGAGCGACGGCACGCCGATTACAGCTCAGGATATTGAATACTCGTGGAAGCGGGTGCTGAATCCGGACGTCGCTTCGGAAAACGCCTACATGATGTTCTGCATTGATAAGGCCGAAGCGTATTTTAAACGTCAGGCCCGAGCTGACGAAGTGGGCGTCACTGCCTTGGATGATAAGACACTGCAGGTGCGTCTGACGAACCCGACGGCTTATTTTCTCAATTTAACGGCTTTCCACTGTTATTACCCCGTGCCGAAGCACGTCGTCGAAGCCCGGCCTGATACATGGGCGGCCGACGCGGAGACGATGGTGTGCAGCGGGCCCTATAAGATTACGGCCTGGAATCATTCCAGCCAAATTGATATGGTGAAAAACGACGCCTATTGGGACGCCTGCGCCGTCGTTTTAGACCGCCTCGAATTTCCGATCAGCGATTCCCAGGCTACGCGCCTCACGCTGGTAGAAAGCGGGCAGGCCAATATGACCGTCGAGCCGCCGCCGTCGGAACAGGAACGATTGGAATCGTTGGGGCTGTATAAAATTGCGCCGTACCTTGGCTCGTATTACTATGTATTCAATGTGCAGAAGCCGCCCTTTGACGACGTGAACGTCCGCCGGGCCTTTGCGGCGGCCGTGCGGCGGGAAGAGCTGGTGCGCCATGTCGTGCGGGCTCAGAAGGAAGCGGCCTACGCCTGGGTGCCGCCGGGAATTGCCGACGAAGAAACGGGCCGTGATTTTCGTGAAGAAGGCGGCGATTTAGCCGTTGAAGACGAGGCGGCCGCCAGGGCCTATCTGAAGGCTGCCGGATATGACGAAAGCCATCCGCTGCCGGAGGTGACGATTTTATTCAATACGAATGAAATGCACAAGGCCATCGCCGAAGCGATGCAGTCCATGTGGAAGGACGCGCTGGGAGCTGACGTCTTTTTGGCAAATCAGGAATCAAAGGTGTTCCTGGCGACGCGCAGCCAAGGCGATTACCAAATTGCCCGGGCGTCGTGGATTGCCGACTACGTCGACCCGATGACGTTTTTAGACGTGTTTGCAGATAGGGATAACGACGCCTGCTATTATAATGTTATATATAGTAATCTGGTACAGGCGGCTAAGGAGACCAACGACCCGGCGCTGCGCCGGCAGTATATGCATGAAGCCGAACAAATTTTGTTCGACGACTGCGTCATCATCCCGATTTACTATACGACGCAGCCCTACGTCGTACAGCCCTATGTCAAGGGCTATCATTGGTCGCCTTTGGGCGTCGTCGATTTTAAACGGGCCTACTTAGAAGATCAGAAAGGATGAACTGCATGTATACTTTTCCAAAACCGCTGCGGCCAGGCGATACGATTGCCATCGTAGCGCCGTCGGCTGCCCTGGCGGACGACGATTTGCAGGAAGGCGTCGATTTCATACGATCCTTAGGCTATGACGTCAAGCTGGGACAGTCTGTCGGCGCGCATTGGGGCTACTTGGCCGGTACGGATGAGCTGCGGGCGCAGGATATTCACGAAGCCTTCGGCGACGACGGCGTGTCCGCCGTGCTCTGCCTGCGCGGCGGATATGGGGCGGCCCGGCTGCTGCCGCTTCTGGATTATGATTTCATTGCGGCCCATCCTAAATTATTTATGGGGTTCAGCGACATTACGGCCCTGCACACGGCGTTTCAGCAGCGCTGCCGCATGGCGACGGTCCACTGCGCCATGGCCATGTCCTTGGGCCATACGGCGTCGGATTATACGCGGGAGCAGTTTGCCCAGGGATTGCAGTCGCCCTTTTCGGCGCGGCCCCTTTCCCTTCCCGAAGGAACTGTGCTGGAGTCTATCGTACCGGGCTGCGTTTCCGGCTCCTTGTGCGGCGGTAACATGATGCTCCTGTCGGTCCTGACGGGGACGCCGTATGAGCTGGACGGCACGGACGCCGTCGTGCTGCTGGAAGAAATCGGTGAAGACGCCTATGCCCTGGACCGGATGCTGTGCCAATTTGAGCAGTCGGGCTTGCCCGAGCGGGCGGCGGCCTTTGTCTTCGGCGATTTTGCCCACTGTGAGCCGACGCAGAAGAGCGAGTATGAGTTCACCGTAAAGGAAGTCGTATTCCAATATGCTGAACGCTGGGGAAAGCCGGCCCTTTGGGGCTTTCCTGCAGGTCATGGCCGGCATAACGCCTGGCTTCCCTTCGGCGCGACGGCCCGGCTGTGCAGTACGGCAGACGGAGCGGAATTGGCTATTACTGCACCGATATTCTGAGGCAGAAAGGGAGATAGATATGGATAAGCAGAAGTTGAAAGAATTGGCTTGCCGAAAGGTCGACGAGCTGCAGCCCTTAATTTATGAAATTGCCGACTACATACACGCCCATCCCGAGTTGGGCGGCAGCGAATACTTAGCGTCATCTTATTTGCGGAAGGTATTGCGCAACGCCGGCTTTACGGTGGAAGACGTCGTGCCCGAAGCATTCCCGACGGCCTTTCATGCTTCGTGGGGAGACGGGCCGTTTCACATGGGATTTTTAGCGGAGTACGATGCCCTTCCGGAGATTGGCCATGGATGCGGGCACAATCTGATCGCAGCCATGAGCGTCGGTGCGGCCCTGGCCTTTGCGGCTGTCTGCAGCGCCGGCGCGACGGTCCATGTATACGGCTGTCCTGCTGAAGAAACGGCAGGCAGCAAGGTGTATATGAGTGACCAGGGCGTGTTTGATGAACTGGATGCTGCCGTTATTCTTCATCCCTGCGCCGATACGACCAGCATCGGCGGCACATCGTATGCCTCTCATCCTATGGAATTTACCTTTGTGGGCAAGGCTGCCCATATTGCCGACAGGGAATATGAGGGGATCAACGCTTTGGATGCCCTCGTCGATTTTTATCGGCAGCTGAAAGACCTGGAACAGACGTGGACGGAACCCCATCTGATCGGCGCTATCATTACGGACGGCGGCGTCGCACCGAATATCGTGCCTGGTAAGGCGGTAATGCGGGCTACGATACGGGCTCTCGACGCGCAGTATTTAGAAACGGTCATGCTGCCGCAGATTCGCAAGCTGGCCCAATCTGTTGCTCAAGCGCACGGAACGGAGGTCTCGATGGTTCATTATGAGCCGCTGTACAAAAATATGATACAGGACGCCAAAATGAGCGTATATTTTGCCGAAGCCTTTAATGCTCTTCATGAACCCTTCGACGTAAAAGACGACGATTATGCTGACGGTTCCAGCGACGTAGGCAACGTGAGCCAGGTCACGCGGGCTTGTCAGCCGGAGATCTGCATTTGCTATGACGCGGCAGCTCATACGGAAAAATTCGCCGCGGCTGCAGGCGGCGAGCTGGGAAAAATGCAGGCCTTAGTAGGGGCAAAAGCGATGGCTATGGTGGCTGTAGAGATCATGAATGAAAAGAATGGCAAGGAATTCCTGTTGTGAATTTTTTTCTTTATGAGCTGGCAAAAAATGTATGAGTAAAACGTGGTGAGATATATTGACAAAAGAACACCTCAATAATATACTTTAGGCAAGATGATATTTCATTATCATTTTGCGGAACGTATTAAGAAAGAAGAGGGAAGTGATCACATCATGAAATCTATCGTATTATACTCGTCTCATACAGGAAGAACGAAAAAAATTGCCGAACATGTCGTAAGCGGACTGCCGGAAGGTACGCCGTGTCTGCCCGTTGAAGAAATGCCGGCCGATATCAATTCCTACGACTGCGTTTTTTTGGGCTGTTGGGCTGACGGCGACGCCGTAGATGCCGGCGCTGTGCAGGCTTTGGAACACTTAAACAATAAAAACGTTGCAGTATTTGTCACCGTGCAGAGCGGCCCCTTCTCCGACGACTCGGCAAAAATTTTGCGCACGGTCATCGACGTCCTTCCTTCGGGCTGCAAAATCGTCGGCACCTATGTCACGCCGACGGAACGGGAGGATAATAAAGAAGAAAGTGATCAGAAAGCGCGGGCTTTTGCTCGGGACTTTGCCGAAAATACGCTTGACCGCTTGATGGGCGCTGGAGTTTAATCGCTTGTGTTTGTATGGACTCGCTAAAGAAATCCAATGGATTTCTTTAGCGTTTTTTGTTTCCTGCGTCTAAAGGAAGAGAACTGGCGAAGGGCTTCCCGGGTGTTTTTTCTAAACATACATTTTTATAGGAAAAATCTCTTGACAAGAGACTGAAAAGGGGATATACTAAACAAGCTGTTGCGGCAGGACGCCGCGGCAGGCCGGATGCGCCGGCAGCTTGAAAAGAACTTCAAAAAAAGTGCTTGACAAGCCCGGATGAGTCTGGTAAGATATACAAGTCGTCGCGAGACGGCATGGCCTTTGAAAACTGAACAATGTGATGCGAAACAATACGCCAGAGTGCGAGGTCTTAGCAATAAGATTTCAAAACAGGTAATACCAATAATAAGTAAGAATGAGCAATCAGCTCTTCACATATCATGGAGAGTTTGATCCTGGCTCAGGACGAACGCTGGCGGCGTGCTTAACAC